>DAIPIK010000007.1:0-19334 GCA_036770845.1 Polynucleobacter sp.
AGGGTTGGTCCAGCCGTCCGTACATAAGGAAATACTTTATCCATGATGAAGGATTTCTTGCCCACGATAGCGCCGCCGAGTACCCTGCCCTGACCATCTAAATACTTGGTGGCCGAATGAATGATGACATCGGCTCCCAAATCAAGGGGGCGCTGTAATGCCGGCGTGCAAAAACAGTTATCCACCACAAATAAGGCATTCGCTTTATTGGCAATCTTGGCGATCGCACGAATGTCGGCAATCTCCGTTAAGGGATTGGATGGCGTTTCGAGGTAAAACATCCGGGTATTGGGTTGCACTGCGGCCTGCCACGCTTTGTTATCGGATAAATCGACGTAGCTGGTGGTGATACCAAAGCGACCCAGAATACTGCCAAACAATTGAATGGTTGCACCAAACACCGAACGCGAGCAAACCACATGATCACCCGCCTTCAGGTGCGCCATGGCAGTCGTCATAATGGCAGCCATGCCAGAGGCGGTAGCAATACAGGCTTCCCCGCCTTCCAGTGCAGCCAAGCGATCCTGGAACATGCTGACGGTGGGATTGGTAAAACGGGAATAAATAAAACCGGTTTCGGCATTCGCAAAACCCAGCTCCGCCTCTTCAGCACTATTAAAGCAAAAGCTCGATGTCAAGTACAAGGCTTCTGAATGCTCTTGGTACTCCTGGGAACGACGTGTACCAGCGCGAACTGCAACCGATTCGGGGGCAAGTTTGGATAGGTCGAGGGATCGACGCTTTGAAGTGATTTTGCTAGCCATGCTACTAGTGTACTTAATCTTCGGTAGCTAAGTGCAAGTGCAGCTGGGAGCGCGCAAAGTCGCCCGGGTCTTTTTGGCGGTCTGCTTGCGCAGTTTCAGTAGTACGCGCAGCCTCCAAGGCATCTAGGTAGGAGTCGTTAATGTCGCCCGTAATGTAATGGCCATCGAAGCACGATGCCTCAAAATTCTGTAGCTCCGGATTGATGTCGCGCACCGCCTGCTTCATGTCCTCAACATTTTGGTAAATCAGTTGATCGGCGCCAATCATTTTATTAATCTCCGCATCCGTACGGCCATAGGCTACCAATTCACTGCGGGTTGGCATATCGATACCGTACACATTCGGAAAGCGAACTGGCGGAGCTGCGGATGCAAAGATCACTTTCTTGGCTCCGGACTCACGCGCCATTTGCACAATCTCATAAGAGGTTGTACCGCGCACAATCGAGTCATCCACAATTAACACTGTCTTGTCTTTAAATTCAATCCGCATCGCATTCAGTTTTTGTCTTACGGATTTACGACGCACGGCCTGCCCAGGCATGATGAAGGTGCGGCCAATGTAGCGGTTCTTAAAGAAACCTTCACGATAACTAATGCCTAAGCGCTTAGCCACCTGCATGGCTGCTGGCCGGCTAGAATCCGGAATTGGCATCACTACATCAATTTCACTGACATCGGTTTCGGCCCGAATTTTTTCTGCCAAATAATCACCCATACGCATACGCACGTTGTAAACCGTGACGCCATCAATGGTGGAGTCTGGCCTAGCCATGTAAACGTATTCAAAAATACAAGGATTAAGGACGGCATTGGGTACGCACTGATGGGCCACAAAATTTCCATCGAGGTCAATGTAGATTGCTTCCCCCGGCGCCACATCCCGAACAAAGGTAAAACCCAAACCTTCGAGCGCTACGGATTCAGAAGCAACCATCCACTCAGGACCATCTGGACCATCAATGCGGCCGATGCACAAAGGACGAATGCCAAATGGATCGCGAAACGCTAGGAGGCCATAGCCCGCTATCATTGACACCACGGCGTAGGAACCTCTTACTCTACGGGTGAGTCCGGTCACCGCCTTAAACATTGACTGCTCATCCAATGCAGCGCTATTGGTTTCTTTTTGCAGCTCATCCGCCAGTACGTTCAAGAGCACTTCAGTATCTGAGCTGGTATTAATGTGACGGCGATCGCGGTAGGCCATCTCAGTCCGCAGTGCAGGCGCATTGGTTAAATTACCGTTGTGCGCCAAAATAATTCCATAGGGTGCGCTGACATAAAAAGGTTGGGCTTCCTCCTCACTGCTAGCAGAACCGGCGGTGGGATAACGGACCTGACCAATCCCCACATTACCAACCAAACTACGCATGTTGCGGGTACGGAATACGTCGCGTACCAAGCCATTGGCCTTGTGCATGGCAAATGAATTGCCATTCATCGTCGCAATACCAGCCGCATCCTGACCGCGATGCTGGAGTAGCAGCAATGCGTCATACAGCAACTGATTTACCGGGTAACGCGAGACACTTCCGACGACGCCGCACATATGACTTAACTCCCTGAGGGTGGTGGTGCAGAAATAACGCCGGCTGGCGCACGCAACTTCGCCGCCCAATCGGACGGTAACCATACTTGAATTACTGCCATCGCGACATCAATTGCAGGACGCGTCATTGCCGCTTTCCATGCCTGTGTTTGGGGGACCGGTGTTAATACTGCCAAGGTCGATAGAACCACCACAACAAACGCACCGCGAACCAAGCCAAAGACCAGGCCTAAAAAACGATCCGTAGAACTGAGGCCGGCTGAGATGATCGCCTTTTGAACCATTGACCCAATGAAGTTGCCTGCAATGAGTACCAAGATAAACAAAATAAGAAAGCTTAGGCCGAGTCGCAGCATCTCATCGAGCTGAAAAGCGGAAAGCCATTCGACCGCTAAATAGTTACTGTAGTGATAGGCAACCCATGCAGCCACAAACCAAGAGGCCAAGGCAAGCACCTCTTTAAAAAAGCCGCGGTAAATTCCAACGAAGGCCGAAACCAACAAGATAGCAAAGACAAAATAGTCAAGCGAGGTCAGCTTTAGGGTGGCAAGAATATCCATGCGCTATCCAGTAAATGGGCGAGGGATCACTGCTTCCCCACTTCAACCACACGGGGAGTAAGGCCCATTGCCTTGATTTTCTTTTCAGCGGCTTCTGCTGTTTCTTTATCCGGAAACGGGCCAGCACGGAGGGCAAGTAGTTTTGTGCCATCTGCGCCAGTGCGATTTAAAACATAATTCGGAATTTTTTGCTCTTTCAGTTTTGCAATCCAACCATTCGCACGCTCTTCCGACGCAAAGGCACCAATTTGAATCACAAACTTCCCAGAGGCGCTTGGATTAGCGTTTGCGGTAGCAGGCCCATTTGCATTTGACTTGGTCGCAACAACAATTTCTTCGCCAGCAGCCAGGCCCATTGTTTTGTCGGTTGAGCTTGGTGCAACTGTTTTTGCAGGAGATGAAGTTACTGGAGATGGCGGCGTTGATTTGCTCGATTCTTTAGCATCGATCGCAGGAGCTGGAGCAGTGACCGTTGGCGCGGCTGGTTTAGTTGCCGTTTTGGCTTCCTCGGATTTTGACTCAGCAGACAGTGGCAACGTTAACTGCGGCGGCACCACGGATGGCAAGCTACTCACAATGGTTACGGCGATGTCATTGCTAACAGACTTTGGTTTGCTATCAAGGACGCGAGGCAAAACAATAATCGCAACTAAAACCAGTACCGCAGCACCAATGAGGCGATGCCGGGCTCGTTGGTGTTCTGGATCTTCGGTTAGAACGGGATCATCGGCCGTTATACGGGAGCCACGACTACTGTATTTATTATCGGTGCGTGATCGCATAGAGGCGTCACGTGATCCGTCCTCGGATTGGGAATCGCGCTTAAAAAGCTGGGAAAGACGAATCATGGATTAGTGCGCCTGATTGTTTCGATAAGCCATTACGCCTGCGACAGTATAGAAAGAGCCGAATACCACTATTCTATCACCCTCGCCTGCGGATAAAAGCGCCTTTTGGTAGGCATCTCCAGGGCTTGCGAAGGTCTGAATGCCGCCATCCATGCCGTGATTGGGCTTAACTCCATTCGCCTCTAAAAATCCGGCAAGCTCAGTCGCGCTTGCTGCCCTGCTGGTTGGCAAATCGGTACAAAACCAGTGATCGACAAGGCCCACCATCGGGCGTATAACGCCTGCAATATCCTTATCGGCCATCGCACCAAAAATGGCATAGGTGTACGGGTGATAACCCATCTTATCGAGACTTTGCCCTAAGGTCGCAGCAGCATGGGGATTGTGCGCCACATCGAGCACAATCGTAGGCTGCCCTGGCAAAACCTGAAAACGACCCGGTAACTCCACCATAGCAAATCCATTACGAATGTCTTGTGCACTAACAGGGATGCGGTCACGTAAAGCACTGAGGGCTGCAATTACAGCGGAAGCATTGAGCAATTGATTGGCGCCCCGCAAAGCGGGATAGCCCAAGCCACTAAAACGTTTGCCACGACCGGACCAAGCCCATTGCTGTTTATCCCCTTGAAAGTTGTAATCGCGGCCCATCAGCCAAAGATCGCACCCCAAGGATTCGGCATGGGCGACTAAGCTATCCGGAGGCATCGGATCACCGCAGACCGCAATCGCATTGGCTCGAAATACGCCGGCCTTTTCCCGCGCAATTTTTTCTCGGGTGTCACCCAAGAAAGCAGCGTGATCAATATCAATGCTGGTCACAATGGCGCAGTCGGCATCCAAAATATTGATGGCATCCAAACGGCCGCCCATACCCACTTCCAAAATAACGGCATCTAATTTAGCTGCTGCAAATAGACGCATGATGACCAGAGCCGTAAATTCAAAATAGGTTAGCGTGGGGGCATCAGGGAGGCTAACTCTGGCTGCTTCAACCTCAGCAAAATAGGTTAGCAACTGCGCATCGCTGGCATCCACGCCATTGATGCGTGCGCGCTCATTGAATTTGAGCAAGTGAGGTGATGTGTGGCAGCCTACCCGATAACCCGCTGCCAGCAAAATACTCTCCAAGAAAGCGCAGGTAGAGCCTTTACCATTGGTACCCGCAACGGTAATGATGGGGCAATCAAAGTGTAGGTCAAGGGCAGCTTTAACCCGACTAATGCGCTCAAGACCCATATCGATGCCAACCGGATGCGCTGTTTCGAGGTGACTAAGCCAGGCCTCGAGGCTAGAGAAGGAAATTGGATCTGGGCTTGATTCGCTCAATGCTTTAACTGAAGCTAAGAGGATGAACCAGCAGCAGTGGTAGCAATCGATGGCTCCGGTAGTTTTTGCAAGAGCGCCAATATACGGGCAATCTCTGCACGCATGTTACGGCGATCTACAATCATGTCAACGCCACCCTTTTGCATTAAAAACTCGGAGCGCTGAAATCCCTCTGGTAATTTTTCACGAACGGTTTGCTCAATCACCCGTGGTCCAGCAAAACCAATTAATGCTTTGGGCTCGGCCATTACCACGTCGCCCATGAAAGCAAAGCTAGCTGAAATGCCGCCCATGGTAGGGTCAGTCAGTACGCTAATGTAAGGCAAGCCTGCTTTCGAAAGCTTGGTTAACATGGAATTGGTTTTAGCCATTTGCAAAAGAGAGAGAAGGCTCTCTTGCATTCGCGCACCACCCGTGGCAGTAATGCAAATGAATGCACATTTTTTATCGATCGCCTCTTGCGCGCCGCGGACAAAACGCTCGCCCACAACGGATCCCATCGAGCCGCCCATGAATTGAAATTCAAAACAAGCGGCAACAACTGGAATCGATTCAATCTTTCCGCCGAGAACCACCAAGGCATCGGTTTCACCCGAAACGTCTACCGCTTCTTTGATGCGATCGGGGTATTTTTTGGAATCCTTAAACTTCAATGGATCAACCGGAAAGACATTCGCGCCAATTTCGTAACGCCCTTTTGGGTCGAGTAAGCTATCTAAACGTTGGCGCGCACCAATGCGCATGTGATGACTGCATTTAGGGCATACCGAAAGATTGGCTTCAATATCGGTACTATACAAAACCGCTTCACATCCAGGGCACTTAACCCACAAACCTTCGGGAACCGACTTGCGATTAGCCGGATCAGTGTGCTGAATTTGCGGCGGAAGAAGTTTATCGATCCAGCTCATGTAGTTTAGCTATCCAATGCAGTGCGAATCTCGCGTATGAAATGTTCAAGGGATTGTACCGCCTCACCCGGAGCAGCCTCTTCGAGTAAGCGAATGATACGACTGCCAATCACCACAGCGTCTGCCGTATTGGAAACAGCCTTGGCACTGGCAGCATCATGAATACCAAAGCCGACCGCAATGGGTATTGGAGTAGCCGCTCGAATCTGCGGGATGATGCTGGCCACATCTTGGGTATTCAGATTATTGGCGCCGGTCACACCGCGCAACGAAACATAGTAAATGTAGCCCGAAGCGATTTTCGCAGCCTCTTTAATGCGCGCTGGCGATGAGGTTGGCGCCAATAGAAAAATGGGATCGACTCCAGCCGCGCGCATCTGCTGTGCAAAATCAACGCACTCTTCCGGCGGGTAGTCCACAATCAATACCCCATCCACACCGGCTGCTTTTGCCTCGGCTGCAAAACGGGCAGCACCCATTTGCTCAACTGGATTGGCATAGCCCATCAGGACAACCGGCGTATTCGTATCGGTCTCCCGAAATGCTTTAACCATACCCAAGCAGTGCCGTAAGGTAACGCCCTGACTCAGCGCCCTTTCGGAGGAGCGCTGGATCACTGGACCATCGGCCATCGGATCAGAAAATGGCACGCCAAGCTCAATCACATTGGCGCCACCACGCACCAGTGCATGCATGAGCGCAACCGTTAAGCCGGGCTCCGGATCGCCGGCCGTAATAAAAGGAACTAAGCCTTTTTTGCCAGCCTGTTTTAAATCGCTAAATACCGCTGAAATTTTGGACATGGATGCGTTCTAAGCCTTACCCTTCCGATCCGGTTGCTTGCGCAACGGTATGCATGTCTTTATCACCGCGACCAGACAAGTTAACCAAAATCGTTTTATCTTTTGGCAAAGTAGCAGCGAGCTTGCATGCGTATGCAATTGCATGCGCAGATTCTAAGGCAGGAATGATGCCTTCAATTTGGCAGCAATCGTGAAACGCTTTCAGCGCTTCTTGATCTGTAATTGCCACATACTCTGCACGGCCAGAGTCTTTCAGCCAAGCATGCTCAGGGCCGACCCCTGGATAGTCCATGCCGGCCGATACCGAATGCGTCTCCGCAATTTGACCATTCTCATCTTGCAATAAATAGGTACGGTTGCCATGCAATACACCGGGTTTGCCGACGCACAATGCAGCCGAGTGCGCAGCAGTATTCAAACCATGGCCCGCAGCTTCAACGCCAACCAGCTTCACTTCTGGGTAATCAATGTAAGGATAAAAAATACCCATGGCATTCGAGCCACCGCCAACGCAAGCCATCACATAGTCTGGCTGACGACCGATCATCTCCGGCATTTGCACTTTGCACTCTTCGCCAATGACGCTCTGAAAATCGCGAACCATCATCGGGTATGGGTGTGGACCCGCAACCGTACCAATGATGTAGAAGGTGTCTTCCACATTGGTCACCCAGTCGCGCATCGCTTCATTGAGTGCATCTTTTAAAGTTTTAGTGCCCGACTCTACTGGCACTACCTTGGCACCCAAGAGCTTCATGCGAAAGACGTTTTGCGCCTGACGCGCCACATCGACTGAGCCTTGATAGACCGTACAGTCAAGACCAAAGCGCGCGCAAATGGTGGCAGTAGCAACACCATGCTGTCCTGCGCCCGTTTCGGCAATGATGCGCGGCTTGCCCATGCGCTTGGCCAGCATGGCCTGCCCAATCACGTTGTTAATCTTGTGCGCACCAGTGTGATTTAAGTCTTCGCGCTTTAAATAAATCTGCGCGCCGCCCAGCATTTCACTCCACCGTTTGGCGTGATACACGGGAGAAGGACGACCAACAAAGTGCTTGAGCTCGTAATGAAACTCTTCAATGAATTCGGGGTCGTGCTGGTAGCGTGCGTATGCTTCTTTTAATTCTTCAAGCGCAAACATGAGTGTTTCTGAAACGAAGACACCGCCGTAAGGGCCAAAGTGCCCGCGTGAATCCGGCTTATCGTACATAGTTACCTCTTTTGATTGGGTTACCGCATTGGTTTTTTGGAATCCGCCAGTCGAACTGCCTCAATAAACTGGGCCATTAAAACGGCATCTTTAATGCCTTTAGCGCTTTCAACGCCGCTCGAAATGTCCACGGCACAGGGTTGTAGGCGCGCAATCGCTTCGCCCACGTTGTGTGCGTTCAACCCACCACTCAAAACGACCCGAGGCGCGTTTGCGCTTACCCATGCTTCTGGAATCCATTGCCAATCAAAAGGAACGCCGCCTCCACCGTAGCCCTCAACCAGGGCATCCAGCAGGAAACCGGCTGCTTGCCTATATTGTAGGGAAAAATCGGCGAAAGCGAAGCCCTCACCCACTCGGCCCGCTTTGATCCAAGGATCGCCGGCCGCCAAGCGCTGGCATTCTTGCGGGCTCTCGTCCCCATGAAATTGCCACAAAGTAATGGGGGCATAGGCTCGAATTGCGGCAAATTCAGCATCGGAGGCATTTACAACCAGGCCAACAGCGTCTACACCGGCTGGCAAGCGGGAGATGAGCCCGGCTGCATGCTGCGGGCTGACCGCCCTTGGGCTGGGAGGATAAAACACAAAACCAAGCGCATCCACGCCAGAATTCACTGCAAAATCAACGTCTTCTGGGCGTGTAAGGCCGCAAATCTTGATGCGGGTACGATCTGGCGCGTAGTGAAGTAATCCCATGGCTAAATCATAATCCGCTTGGGCTGTTCAGGAACGGGCTCCTGCAGCAAAGCAATGACCTCGGCTGGAAGCCAGGAATGCGCAAGCCATGGCGCCGGAATCTGGTGCTCCAGCGGATAGCCGACCCGAGCCAAATAGAGACCGTCCGGTGAAAACGTTGGGGCAGCCAATTGGCGGCTTTTAGCCTCCAATACCTGAGCCAACCAATCCGAAGGCTGCTTTCCTTGGCCGATGGCCAACAAACTACCTACGAGATTGCGAACCATGTGGTGCAAAAAGGCATTGGCCCGAACCACAATATAGACCCAAGGTTTCTGATCCAAAATCTGAATGTCGTACACCGTTTTAATCGGCGTCTTGCTCTGGCACTCGGATGACCGAAACGAGGAAAAGTCATGCTCTCCCAAAAGGCATGCGGAAGCCATTTGCATGGCGTCGGTATCAAGCCACTTATCTGCGGCCAGCATCAAATAGCCCGCACGCGAGGCTACTGTCGGTGCACGGCAAGGACCCACGTGCAAGGCGTACACGTAACTGCGTTCAAATGCGGAAAAACGCGCATCAAAGGAATCATCGACGGCTTGAGCCCAATTCACCACAATATCGCTCGGCAAAAAACTATTGAGACCGCGCACCCAAGACCATGGGTCGCGATGCGTGTCGCAATCAAAATGCACTACCTGCCCGAGTGCATGTACTCCGGTATCGGTTCGCCCAGCAGCGGTGACTCGGACGGGATTGGTACGCGAGCCGGTATCGCCAATAAAAGCATTGATGGCCTGCTCTACTTTATCTTGTACGGTGTTTTGACTGGGTTGCGTTTGCCACCCCACAAATCGGGAACCGTCGTATTGCAAGCCCAGAGCAATACGCATCATCTACTTGATCTGGCAAACACGGGTTCGCATCCCAATTAGCTGCTTCGCCGATCGATGTCCGATAGCATGGCTTTGGCGTCCGCAAGCAGGGATCCATCTACTCCATTGGAGGGATCAAGGCTCAGTTGGATGATGTCGCCCAGGCTCTGCTTCGCAGCAGCGAAGTCTTCAATCGTCATATACGCTTTTGCAAGATTGAGTTTGACGCGCAATGCATCATTCCGTATAGCCGGGTCGTTTTTATTCGGCGTTAAATCGAGGTCAATGCCGGAAAACAAATTTTTCGCTCGCACCGACAGATCTTCTCTGGGTGATTCTAGATTTTCATCGCCCCGAAGCGGTGCAGAGTCAAGCCTATCGGCATGAACCGGCGCTCTGCGTTCCGATTGGCGGGCATGCCGTGCCATCAACCACAACACGAGTGCAGTTAGTGCGACCACACCCAGCAAAAGCAAAGCCTGGGCCCATGCGCTTTTCATCACATCGGGCTTGGCGTTAGAGCCCGATGCAGATTGCCCCTTAGCTGCATCCAGTAATTTTTGTAAATCGGCAATGTTTTTTTCAATCTCAACAATACGGGTACGTGTTTGTTCCAGCATTTTTTCTTGAGCAACGATCTCTTCGGTATAGCGCCGTTGATCCGAATTACTATCTGCACCGGGTCCAATGGTTAAGCGATCTTTTGCGACAGCAGGATCGTTCGTTGCCTTTGCGATATCGCTTGATTTAGTAGTAGCTGCCTTAGCCGAGCCACCGTGGGAATCAACCCAAGCTTGATTGGCTTTTTCAACAAACTGGCTTGCCTGCGTCGGCGTAATCGATTGCATCAAGGATTGACTTGGCTTGACTAACTCAGCCCCAGCAGGTAAACGATGAATGCTACCGCCCGCAAAGGCGTCGGGATTGGCTTTATACAAAGCCATGATGGTTTGATCTAAGGTGGCGCCATCCAGAAGCGGTGCCATCTGCGCCGCAATCTCGCTTAAGGTTTGACCAGGGCGCACAGTGACTTGATTCGGGTCGCCCAAGAGTAAGGAGTAATTTTTCGTGAGCTGACCGGAAGGCCATTGCAAGCTAACGATCAGATCAATGAATGGATCTTGATTGAGCTGCGCTGCGCTCATCATCTTTGCGGTCTCGAGCACAATCACGGTGCGATTGCCATCTCGGCGATCAATGCGCAGCTGCGGCTCAAGCTCTACTATTGCGGAAGAAATACCGAGGCGCTCGTAAGTAGCCTTACTCGCATTGATCACCTCCAAGCTACTGATCTGCTCTTGCTCTGCAGCAGACACTCGCAGGGGAATTTCAGCACGAATAGGCTGGCCGGGCTGCGAGAGTACTCTAGGCGTACCTAATGAAAATGCGCCAACGTTTGCGCTCCAAGCAATGCAAATGCTCGCAATGACTCCCGTTAGGCTATGCAGTACTCGAGTAGGCGCATGTACTTGCACGTTTAATGTTCCAACACGATGCGCAGCATACGACGCAAAGGTTCAGCAGCGCCCCACAGCAGTTGATCGCCTACCGTAAAGGCGCCCAAGTACTCTGGTCCCATAGCTAATTTGTGCAGTCGTCCGATCGGTACCGTTAAGGTGCCACTAATTTTGGCGGGAGATAACTCGCGCTCCGTTGCTTCGCGTTCATTGGGTACCACTTTGACCCAGGCATTATCGTTGGCTAGCATGGCCTCAATCTCGGCCATGGGAATGTCTTTCTTGAGCTTGATCGTCAAGCCCTGAGAGTGGCAGCGCATGGCGCCAACACGCACACAAATACCATCAATCGGAATGCTTCCCGGCGTTCTAAAAGGGGGACGTCCTAGAATCTTGTTGCATTCTGCCCCGCCCTTCCACTCCTCTTTGGTCTGGCCGTATTCGACTGGCACATCAATCCATGGAATCAAACTACCAGCCAGGGCTGTATTACGAAAATTCTGTGTTGGAAACTCAGCCGAGCGCATGGTTGCGGAGATCTTGCGATCAATATCCAAAATCCAGGAGGCCGGGTCATTTAATTCGGTATTCACGCTATCGCGCAATGCACCCATTTGCAAAAGCAACTCACGCATGTTTTGAGCGCCCGCACCGGAGGCGGCTTGATAGGTCATGGCACTAATCCACTCAACCATATCGGCTTTGAGTAATCCGCCCATGGCAATCATCATCAAGCTCACGGTGCAATTGCCACCAATCCAATTCTTGCCCCCAGCAGCCAATGCACGATCAATCACGGGTCGATTGACTGGATCTAATACGAGCACTGCATCATCATTCATGCGTAATGCACTGGCGGCGTCAATCCAATGACCCTGCCATCCAGCCGCACGCAGTGCTGGAAAAATGGCCTTGGTATAGTCCCCGCCTTGGCAGGTCAGAATAATGTCGCAGCGGGCAAGCGCTTTAATGTCATTGGCGTCTTGTAACTTCGTTTCGCTTTTGGTGATGTGGCGACCATTAATCGCAGGCACATCACCGCCGGCATTGCTGGTACTAAAAAATACAGGCTCGATGAAATCAAAGTCGCCCTCCGCCAACATGCGATCCATGAGGACGCTGCCCACCATGCCACGCCAGCCGACTAAGCCGACTAGGGGTGCGTTTGTAGAGTTTGATGTTTGATGTGTTGCCATAAAATTACGAATGCCTTACCTTCCGATATCAATCAATTACGCTAGTGCTGCCACTACCGCATCGCCCATTTGCACTGTGGATACCCGCTGGGTCCCTTCAGTGAAAATGTCGGCTGTGCGTAAGCCCTGCTGCAATACCTTCTGAACTGCTTTTTCAATTCGATCTGCCTCTCCAGTCATGCCCAAGGAGTAGCGCAGCATCATGGCTGCAGAGAGGATGGTTGCCAATGGATTGGCAATCCCTTTTCCAGCAATATCGGGAGCGGAGCCGTGACTCGGCTCATACAAGCCTTTGTTGTTCTTATCTAAGGATGCGGACGGCAACATGCCAATCGAGCCAGTAAGCATCGCAGCCTCATCCGAGAGGATGTCGCCAAAGAGATTTCCAGTAACCACCACATCAAATGCCTTGGGCGCCTTAACAAGTTGCATGGCTGCGTTATCGACATACATATGCGATAACTCGACATCGGGATAGTCGGCGGCTAGCTTGGTCATCACATCGCGCCAAAGCTGCGATGTTTCGAGTACGTTCGCTTTATCTACACTGCATACTTTTTTGCTGCGCTTGCGTGCTGCCTCAAACGCTACCTTACCGATTCGGATCACTTCGGGTTCGCTGTAGTGCATGGTGTCAAATCCTTCGCGTGCACCTTTAAACAGAGCATGCTCTGAAGTGCGAATACCGCGCGGCTGACCAAAGTAAATGTCGCCATTGAGTTCACGCACAATCAAAATATCCAAACCGCCCACAATTTCTGGCTTCAAACTGGAGGCGGCAGTTAATTCGGGATAGCAAATTGCCGGACGAAAATTTGCAAACAAAGCCAAGTGTTTACGCAAACCCAGGATGGCTTGTTCAGGACGCAATTCACGCGCCAAGGTGTCGTACTTCCAGTCACCGACAGCGCCAAACAAAATAGCATCGGCGCTTTTTGCTAAATCCAAGGTCGCTGGCGGCAAAGGATGTCCTGAAAGGTCATAGGCTGCGCCGCCAACAGGGGCCTCTTCCAGATCAAATCTTGGGCCTAATGCTTTGAGGACTTTGACCGCCTCAGCAACAATTTCCGGGCCAATGCCATCGCCCGGCAATACTGCAATTTTCATGACAAGCCTTTAAAAAGGATTAATTAGCCAGTGCGAGGCTGTTTTTACGGTAGCTGGGTAGCAAGCCAAGGCATCCGCAGCACGCGCTCTGCTTCGTATGCCTTTATTTTATCGGCATTTTTCAGTGTAAGGCCAATATCATCTAGGCCATTGAGTAGGCAGTATTTACGAAATCCATCGATTTCAAAGGAATAGCGGCGATTATCTGGCGCAATCACCTCTTGTGCCTCGAGATCAATCGTGAGCTGATAGCCATTAAAGGCCAAGGTCTCGTTAAAGAGGTGATCGACCTGCTGCTCCGTGAGCACAATCGGCAAAAGCCCGTTTTTGTAGCAATTATTGAAGAATATATCGGCAAAACTGGGGGCAATCACTGCACGAAAGCCGTATTGGCCCAACGCCCAGGGAGCATGCTCGCGCGAACTGCCACAACCAAAATTTTTGCGGGCCAGCAAGATGCCGGCATTTTTATAGCGGGGCTGATTCAAAATAAAGTCAGGATTTAAAGGGCGCGTACTGCAATCTTGTCCGGGCTCGCCGTGATCCAAATAACGCCATTCATCAAACAGGTTTTGTCCAAAGCCGGTTTTTTTAATCGACTTTAAAAACTGTTTAGGAATGATGGCATCGGTATCGACGTTCTCTCGGTCGAGAGGTGCAACCAAACCTTGGTACTGAGTAAATTTTTCCATTACGCCTGACTCTGCTTTTTTCTATTCGTGCTTATTTAACTGGCGTCACCACAACGTCTTTTCCTTGGGTTTGCGATGCGGGAGGATTGCTTGGTGCGGAAGACGATGATTTCGAATCCATCGACGTGCCTATCTTTTGCAGGTCCTTGCCAACCCCCTCCATGGTGTTGGCGCACGCACTAATAAAAATACCAGTTACGAGCACGACAGACAACTTGGCAATCATGGAATAGCGGGGAGTTTGCATGGGATAGTCCTTTCGCTTGGCTAATTACGCAATTTTGCGTACATCGACAAAATGCCCTTCGATGGCAGCAGCGGCGGCCATAGCGGGGCTCACTAAATGAGTTCTTCCGCCAGCACCTTGCCGACCTTCAAAATTACGGTTCGATGTCGAGGCGCAGCGCTCGCCAGGTTCAAGGCGATCTGAATTCATGGCCAAGCACATGGAGCAACCCGGTTCACGCCATTCAAAACCAGCAGCTTTAAATACCCGATCGAGCCCTTCACGTTCAGCCTGTGCCTTCACTAATCCAGATCCCGGCACGACCATAGCTAACTTAATATTGGGCGAGACTTTTTTACCCAGACGATCGACTACCTTCGCCGCGGCGCGCAAATCCTCGATTCGGCTATTGGTACACGAACCAATAAATACCTTATCAATGGGGATGCTACTGAGCAAGGTGTTGGGTGTTAAGTTCATGTACTGCAAGGCGCGCTCCATTGCGCTGCGCTTATTGGGGTCCCGCTCTTTTTCCGGATCAGGAACGCGCTCGCTGATCGGTAACACCATTTCAGGAGAAGTGCCCCAGGTGACTTGCGGCTGAATTTCATCGGCACGCAATTCGACTACCTGATCAAATTTCGCGTCGGTATCGGAATGCAAGGTGCGCCAATATTGAACTGCGTGGCGCAAAATTTCTCCACTAGGAGCGTAAGGACGACCCTGAATGTAATCGATGGTGGTCTCATCCACTGCAACCAGGCCAGCACGTGCGCCTGCTTCAATAGCCATATTGCAGATGGTCATGCGGCCTTCCATCGATAAGTTTCGAATGGCTTCACCCGCAAACTCGATGGTGTAGCCAGTGCCGCCGGCTGTGCCTATTTTTCCAATGACCGCTAAAACAATGTCTTTTGCAGTGGAGCCGGGCTGCAACCGCCCTTCGACTCGGACCAGCATGTTCTTGCTCTTCTTCATCAACAAGGTTTGGGTTGCAAGCACGTGCTCTACTTCAGAGGTACCAATTCCAAACGCCAATGCACCAAAGGCGCCATGGGTGCTGGTATGCGAATCGCCACACACAACTGTCATGCCAGGCAATGTAGCGCCCTGCTCTGGCCCAATGACGTGAACGATGCCTTGCCGTAAATCATTCATCTTGAATTGCGTAATGCCAAAGGACGCGCAATTTTGATCGAGGGTATCGACTTGAAGCTTGGAGATAGGGTCAGCAATCCCTTCGGATCGATCGGTTGTAGGCACGTTGTGATCAGAGACAGCGAGGTTGGCAGAGATTCGCCATACGGGGCGTTTAGCCAAACTTAAACCTTCAAAAGCCTGTGGACTGGTTACTTCGTGCAACAAGTGACGGTCAATGTAGAGGGTGGCCGTGCCATCCTCTTCCGCACAAACAACGTGCTCATCCCATAACTTATCGTATAGCGTGCGTGACATACCCGTCCTTATAAACCTTACTTACGCCCTGACATGGGAGGAACCTTGCGCGCCGTTTCCCCAACATACAACTGCCGTGGTCGACCAATCTTATACTCTGAATCAGTAATCATTTCTTCCCACTGCGCTATCCAGCCCACCGTTCTCGCTAAGGCAAAAATACAGGTGAACATATCCGTTGGAATACCAAGGGCGCGCTGCACAATGCCAGAATAAAAGTCCACGTTCGGATAAAGCTTGCGACTCACAAAGTACTCGTCCTCGAGCGCAATCTTTTCTAAGGTCATTGCTAACTTAAAGAGCGGATCATTCTCGAGTCCCAATTCATTGAGAACTTCATAGCAGGTTTCACGCATCAGCTTTGCGCGTGGATCAAAGTTTTTGTAAACCCGATGTCCAAAGCCCATTAAGCGGACATTGGAGTTCTTGTCTTTCACTTGGGCGATAAACTCACCAACTTTTTCGACTCCACCATTGGCCTGAATCTCCGTCAGCATCTGCAAGCAGGCCTCATTCGCACCACCATGCGCTGGGCCCCACAAGCAGGCAATACCCGCCGAGATCGCAGCAAATGGATTAGTGCCAGAGGAACCGCATAAACGGACCGTAGAGGTTGATGCATTTTGTTCGTGGTCGGCATGCAGAATAAAAATACGATCCAAAGCGCGGACCAATACTGGATTTACTTTGTATGGTTCGCATGGCGTAGCAAACATCATGCGCATGAAATTGGCGGTATACGACAGTGAGTTGTCTGGATAAATAAACGGCTGACCAACCGAATACTTATAGGACATCGCTACCAAAGTTGGCATTTTTGCGATCAAGCGCATTTGCGCAATTACGCGGGCCTGCGGGTCACTGTAGTCAATCTCATTGTGATAGAACGCCGCCATAGCGCCGACCAAACCGGTCAATACCGCCATGGGGTGCGCATCACGCCGAAAGCCGCGCAAGAAAAACTGCATCTGCTCATGCACCATGGTGTGGTGCATGATGATGTCTTGAAATTCCGCATTCTCTTTTTCGTTTGGCAAATGGCCATTGAGCAAGAGGTAGCACACTTCTAAAAAATCACAATTGCCTGCCAAATCTTGGATGGGGTAACCGCGGTAGAGCAATTCGCCTTTGTCGCCATCAATAAAGGTAATCTTGGAATTACACGATGCCGTCGATAAGAAGCCAGGATCGTAGGTAAATTTGCCGGTCTGGCCGTAGAGCTTACGAATATCAATGACATCAGGACCAACTGAGCCTTGGTAAATTGGCAACTCGATATCGGGAGTACCGTCAGAGAACGATAACTTTGCCTTGATGTTTGATTCATTCATATCTGATCCCACTGTTCGTTTAATAAGTGCAATGCAAATTATTGCATTCCTGCTACTGCTTCTCCCGCAAACAAGCCAATACAGCCAAAAAGGTGGGTGTACTGCACACCTCACCCAAAGCAACTACCGAATCAACTCGCCCAATGAGGAGGTCCATTAAATCGTTATCACTCAAAGCCAGCAGCTGGGTCAAGACTGCGCCCTGCTCCTCCGTTAATGTTTCTGCATAACGCCTGAAAAACCGCTCCAAAATCAGATCGTTTTCCAGTAAACCTCGGCGCGCATCGCTTTTTAAGCGATACAGAGCCGCCGCACTAATGGTCATACCGCCCTACGAACCATCAACTCTTTGATTTTGCCAATGGCTTTAGTTGGATTCAAGTGCTTAGGACAAACATCGACGCAATTCATAATCGTGTGGCAGCGGAATAAGCGGTAGGGATCCTCTAAATTATCTAAGCGAGCCGCGGTATCTTCATCCCGACTGTCGGCAATAAAGCGGTAGGCTTGCAGCAAACCGGCTGGCCCCACAAATTTATCGGGGTTCCACCAAAACGAAGGGCAAGAGGTAGAGCAGGAAGCACACAAGATGCACTCGTACAGACCATCCAACTCTTCGCGCTCTTCAGGACTCTGTAAGCGCTCTTTTTCCGGTGGACGGGTGGAGTTCACTAAATACGGCTTGATGGACAAGTACTGCTTGAAAAACAGGGTCATGTCGACAATCAAATCGCGCACAACGGGCAAGCCCGGTAGCGGACGTAATGTGATGACTTGAGGCAAGGTCTTCATATTCGTTAAGCAGGCTAAGCCATTTTTGCCATTGATGTTCATTGCATCCGAGCCACAAACGCCCTCGCGACAGGAGCGGCGATACGTAATGGTCTCATCCTGCTTCTTTAATGAAATCAAGGCATCCAGCAGCATGCGCTCACCAGTCAATTCAAGCTCGTAACGCTGCATGCGCGGAGCCGCATCCACCTCGGGATCGTAGCGATAAATTTCAAATATACGGGTATCACTCATGGTTTATCTCGTTTTTCTTTAATTAGAAGGTGCGCTCTTTAGGTGGAACCGATTCAGCGGTTAATGGCTTGAGTTGCACTGGCTTGTAATCAAGGCGATTGCCCTCACTAAACCAAAGCGTATGCTTCATCCAAGCCTTATCGTCGCGGGTTGGAAAATCATCGTGCGAGTGCGCTCCGCGACTTTCTTTGCGTGCTGCAGCCGAGATGATGGTGGCATTCGCAGTCTCGACGAGGTTTGAAATTTCTAAAGCCTCAATGCGTGCTGTATTAAAAATCTTCGACTTGTCTTTAACCCAGAGGTGCTTTGCGCGCTCTGTTAGAGCCGCCATCTGACGAACACCCTCATCCATTAACTTCTGGTTACGGAATACGCCGGCATAGGTCTGCATTGTTTTGCGAATGTCGTTTGCTACATCCTGGGCGTACTCACCTGAAGTGGAATTATCCAGCGCCGCAATGCGTGCGAGTGTTTGCTCGCCGGCATTCGCAGGCAAGGGCTTGTGCTCGCGCTTCTTCAAGTCCATATTGACAATGTGATTGCCGGCAGCGCGGCCAAACACCAATAAATCCAATAAAGAGTTGGTGCCGAGGCGATTAGCGCCGTGAACCGATACGCAGGAGCACTCGCCGATGGCGTAGAGGCCGTTGACGATGTGATTCGGGTTGCCGTCTTTAGGCACTACGACCTGGCCATTGATGTTGGTTGGAATGCCGCCCATTTGGTAATGAATGGTCGGCACAACCGGAATGGGCTCTTTCGTTACATCGATGTTGGCAAAGTTCATGCCAATCTCGTACACCGATGGCAGACGCTTCATGATGGTCTCAGCGCCGATGTGGGTTAAATCGAGTACGACGTAATCGCCATTGGGGCCACAGCCGCGACCCTCTTTGATCTCTTGATCCATGCAACGCGAAATGAAGTCACGCGGAGCCAAATCTTTTAGCGTAGGCGCATAACGTTCCATAAAACGCTCGCCGTCTTTATTGCGCAAAATGGCGCCTTCGCCGCGACAGCCTTCGGTCAGCAATACACCCGCACCTGCAACGCCGGTGGGGTGAAACTGCCAAAACTCCATGTCTTCCAGCGGAATATTGGCACGCGCAGCCATGCCCATGCCATCGCCGGTATTAATGTAGGCATTGGTCGAGGCAGACCAAATGCGGCCAGCACCGCCCGTTGCCATCAACACAATTTTGGCTTCCAAGATGTAGAGCTCGCCCGTTTCCATTTCCAATGCAGTAACACCGACCACATCGCCTTCGTCGTCGCGAATTAAATCCAAGGCCAACCACTCAACAAAAAAGTT
>DAIPIK010000008.1:0-19155 GCA_036770845.1 Polynucleobacter sp.
GGTTTGTGCGGCGAGGACCGTATTCTGGGCAAAAATGGCATCGTAATTCATGGAGCCAGTGCCAGCCAAGAGCAAACCAATACCCAAGATAAATCCGAAGTCACCGACGCGGTTCACTAAGAAGGCCTTCATATTGGCAAAGACGGCGCTCTGGCGCTCATAGTAAAAGCCAATCAATAAATAAGAAACAACGCCTACCGCCTCCCAGCCAAAAAAGAGCTGCAGCAAGTTATTGCTCATTACTAGCATGAGCATGGCAAAGGTAAACAAGGAGATATAGGAGAAGAAGCGGTTGTAGCCCTCCTCCTCCGCCATATAGCCAATCGTGTAGATATGCACCATCAGCGAGACAAAGGTAACCACCACCATCATGATGGCGCTCAGTGGATCAATTAAAAAGCCAATATCAAAGCTAAGCTCACCGAGCTCCATCCAGCGGTAAACCGAGCCGTTGAAGTAAAAACCATCCATGACCTGCATCAGTACATTGCAAGACAAAACAAATGCAATTGTCACACCCAAAATAGCAATGGTTTGGCAGGCACCGCGGCTCAGTTGTTTACCTAAAAAGCCCGTGCCAAAAAATCCTACCAAGATGCTGCCAATTAATGGTGCAAGGGGTATGGCACAGAGTACGGGAATAGTAAGAGTCAGTTCCATTGCAGGGTCTTTTTAACTAGCCTTTGAGGTGATCAAGCTCTTCAGCATTGATCGAATCGAATTTACGGAACAGGGCCACCAAAATAGCCAGACCAATTGCAGCCTCGGCAGCCGCCACAGTCAAAATGAAAAACACAAAGACTTGACCGGCCATATCCCCTAAGTAATAGGAGAAGGCAATGAAGTTCATATTGACGGATAGAAGCATGAGCTCAATGGCCATCAACAAAATAATGATGTTGCGGCGATTTAAGAAAATGCCAACCACGCTAATTGCAAACAGGATGGCGCTCAAGACTAAGAAATGGGCTAGGGTTACCGTCATTTTGGCTCTCCACCCGTTTTGCCCCGTTGATCCTGCTTCGCATCCATCTCTGAATCCATCTTCACCATACGCATACGATCGGCCGGGTTAACTGCAACCTGATCAGCAATGATTTGGGATTTAGAATCTTTGCGGCGGCGCAGGGTTAGTGCAACGGCTGCAATGATTGCAACCAAAAGGATCAGTCCGGCAATTTCAAAAGCGTAAACATAATCAACGAAGACTAGGCGGCCAAGGGCTTGGGTATTCGATACACCACCCATCTCTTCCATCATCGGCTGCAAAGGCACTGTGGTGCCGATAAAGCCCCGAATCAATACGATCGATAACTCCATCACAATGACGGCGCCGATTAAAAAGGCAACGGGTAAGTATTTCTTGAAATCACGACGCAGGTGAGCCAAATCCAAATCCAGCATCATCACCACAAACAAGAACAAGACCATGACTGCGCCCACGTACACCAAAATGAGTACGAGACTTAAAAACTCTGCGCGCATCAGCATCCACAATCCGGATGCGCAAAAGAAGGACAGCATCAAAAATAAGGCAGAGTTAACCGGATTGCGCGAAGTAATCACCTGCAAGGCAGCAATCACCAAAATGCCGGCAAACGCATAAAAGAAGATGGCAAAGAGGGTTGCGGGTTCGAATGTCATAGTGAATTACTTAGCGATAAGGGGCATCAGCGGCGCGGTTAGCAGCAATGTCTTTTTCATACTGGTCGCCGACTGCGAGCAACATGTCTTTGGTGAAATACAAATCGCCCCGCTTATCTCCAAAGTACTCAAAAATATTGGTTTCAACAATGGCATCAACTGGGCAAGCCTCTTCACAAAAGCCGCAGAAAATACATTTGGTTAAATCGATGTCGTAGCGTGTAGTCCGGCGGGTCCCATCGTCGCGCTGATCCGACTCAATCGAGATCGCCATAGCGGGGCAAACGGCCTCGCATAATTTGCAAGCGATGCACCGCTCTTCCCCATTCGGATAACGGCGCAATGCATGCAAGCCACGAAAACGCGGTGACTGTGGCGTTTTTTCTTCGGGATACTGAACTGTAAACTTCGGCTTGAAAAGGTATTTACCGGTAATTGCCATACCGGTCAAAATGTCTTTCAACATTAAGCTACTTAAGAACTGATTTATTCGTTTCAACATAATCGCAACCTAGTTCCAAATATTCCATGGAGAAACAACCCAAGCGCCAACCAGCACCACCCAGAAAACGGCTAAAGGAATAAAAATCTTCCAGCCCAAACGCATGATTTGATCGTAGCGGTAGCGTGGCAAAGTAGCTCGCAACCAAATGAAGCACGACAAAATAAAGAAGGTTTTGGCAAACAGCCAAAAGAATCCAGGGATATCGCGCAGGATGGGCAAATCCACAATCGGTAACCAGCCGCCCAAAAACAGAATAGAGGTCAGCGCAGCAATCATGATCATGTTGGCGTATTCAGCCAAGAAGAACATGGCATAGGCCATACCGGAGTACTCGACCATATGGCCAGCAACAATCTCGGACTCCCCTTCAACTACGTCAAAGGGATGGCGATTGGTTTCAGCGACACCGGAGATAAAGTAAATCAAGAACATGGGCAATAAAGGCAGCCAGTTCCACGATAGAAAATTCAATCCCATATCAGCAAAGATGCCGGTATCTTGCAGCAGCACGATTTTGCTCAGATTGAGCGAGCCCGAAATGATGAGCACGGTAACCAGCGCAAATCCCATGGCGATTTCGTAGGAAATCATTTGCGCCGAAGCGCGCATTGCCGCTAAGAATGGGTATTTGGAATTGGATGCCCAGCCCGCCAAGATCACGCCATATACCCCGATTGATGAAATCGCAATGATGTACAAGAGGCCAGCATTAACATCGGCCAGAACTAAATCGGCCTGAAATGGGATAACCGCCCAAGATGCAAATGCAGGCATGATGACCATTACTGGCGCAACAATAAACAGCACCTTGTTAGAGCGGGTCGGTGAAACAATTTCTTTGAGTAATAACTTAATTGCATCGGCAATCGGTTGCAGTAAGCCCAATGGGCCAGTACGATTGGGACCCAAACGAATGTGCATCCAGCCAATTAGTTTGCGCTCCCACAAGGTCATGTAGGCTACCGCAGCAAACATCGGCAAGACGATCGCGACGATCTTTAACAATGTCCACACCAGCGGCCAAAAAGATCCAAGTAACTCAGATCCAAAGGCATTCACGGTAGTAAGTAACTCTGTCATGGCGATTCCTAGACTCGGCTCACTGTGATAGGGCCGAACATCGCGCCGAGCTCTGCACTCGCCGGTGTGCTTGCAGACATACGCACGCATCCGGCCGCCAATTGACTTTCTAGCATGGCAGGCATTTGCACTGTGTTGCCGCCCTGCGTAATGGTGACTAAGTCGCCCTCTTTCAAATTCAGTTCTGCGAAGGTCTTGGCATTTAAGCCCAGACGATGCGCATTTTTAGCATCACGGGTGAGTTGCAATGCTGGGGCACGGCGCACGATCGCATCGACACCATAAATAGGCAAATCCGTCACTCGCTCAAGACCATTAAGGGCTTGCTCTTGCACCAGACTGAGGGTTGCAGTAAATCGGTTATTCAGGCGCTCGGCTATTGGTTTTGCTAAGGCCTCACCACAAACCTCTTCCGGTGTGTTGAGTAAGAAGCCATTTAGACCCAACAAACTGCCCATGGCACGCAATACTTTCCATGCTGGTCTTGCGTCTGCTAGGGGGCGCACCGATGGCTGTATGGTCTGCACTGTGCCTGCTGCATTGATAAAGCTGCCTACCGATTCTGTGAATGGCGTAATGGGTAACAACACATCAGCCAATTCCAATAGTTCGCTGCTTGCAAACGCAGTCAGCGCGATCACGGTATCGGCCTTGGCCAATGCTAAACGGGCCTGCTCGGGATTAGGCAAATCCGAAAGTGGCTCCACATTCAGCAAAAGGACTGCACGGGCACTACCGTCGAGCATAGAATCTATGCCCGCATTGGGTTTTTGCTGAACCGCTCCTAGCAGCGGCGCTGCGACGGCATTGCCGCCCACTGGCAAAAATCCAAAGGTAGCGCCGGTTTGCTCGGCAATAAATTGGGCTAACACATGCAAATTCGAAGCATGGGGGTGGGCAATCGCAGCAGAGCCTAAGAACACCGCTTTATTGCTTCCAGATAAAAGGCTATCTGCAATGGCTTGCGCCTCTTTAGAAATCGCCCCACCCTGAATGCCTACCGGCAATTGACTAGCGTTTGCTTTTGCAATGGCGCTGGCCACTTCAGTGAGAAACGCCGTCCAGCGACTCGGCGCTGCAGTAATACCAAGCGAAGGCATTAACCAATCATCACCACCGCTATCCATCCGTGAAACCTGAAGTCCCCGTTTACAAGCGGTACGCAAACGCGCCGCAATCAGCGGCTGCTCTTTACGTAAAAAACTACCCACGATGAATGCGCGATCCAGCTGGCTCAAATTGGCAATCGGCATGCCTAGCCATGGTGCAGTTGCGCTACCCCGCATATCGGTTTGGCGTAGACGCGCCTCTACGCGATCAGAACCCATTGCGCGCACGACTTTTTGCAAGAGATGCAATTCTTCCACGCTTGAGATTGGGTGGGCAATGGCTGCCAGTGCATCAGCGCCATGGTCAGTCGTAATGGTTTTCAAGGAACGGGTGACGTACTCTAAAGCAGACTCCCAGTCTGTCTCGAGCCATTTGCCCTCTTGCTTGACCATCGGGACGGTCAAACGCTCTGCACTGTTTACACCTTCATAGGCAAAGCGGTCGCGATCACTGATCCAGCATTCATTAATGGCTTCATTTTCCAGAGCCACAACCCGCATCACACGGTTCGCTTTGGTTTGTACTGTGGTGTTGGTACCCAAACTATCGTGCGGGCTCAATGAGCGCTTACGGCCCAGCTCCCAGGTGCGTGCAGCATAACGGAATGGCTTACTCGTCAAGGCGCCGACTGGGCAAATATCAATCATGTTTCCGGATAACTCGGAATCAATCGTTTGGCCGGCAAATGTCGTGATCTCAGAGTGTTCGCCGCGATTCACCATGCCGAGTTCCATAATTCCAGAAACCTCTTGACCGAAGCGAACGCAGCGAGTGCAATGAATGCAACGCGTCATCTCTTCCATCGAGATCAAGGGGCCGGCATTTTTATGGAAGACCACACGCTTATCTTCACTGTAGCGTGATGATGACTTACCGTAACCTACCGCTAAGTCTTGCAATTGACACTCACCGCCTTGATCGCAAATCGGGCAATCAAGGGGATGGTTGATCAGCAAAAACTCCATAACCGAACGCTGTGCTTCGACTGCTTTTGCAGAATGGGTGAAGACCTTCATGCCCTGTGTTACTGGCGTAGCACATGCCGGCAAAGGCTTGGGTGCTTTTTCTACTTCAACTAGGCACATCCGGCAATTAGCCGCAATCGATAATTTCTTGTGATAGCAGAAATGGGGAATGTAGGCTCCCAATTTATTTGCGGCATGCATCACCATCGAACCTTGCGGAACTTCGACTGCCTTGCCGTCCAATTCGATTTCAACCATGCTCACGTCAATAAATCCTTCTCTTTTCTAGTAGCTATTAAACGTATTCAGGCACGATGCAGCGCTTGTGCTCAACGTGGTACACAAATTCATCCATATAGTGCTTGAGCATGCCGCGAACGGGCATTGCTGCAGCATCACCTAAAGCACAAATGGTTCTACCTTGAATATTCGCCGCAACGTCATTGAGTAAATCCAAATCTTCTGGGCGCCCTTGTCCATGCTCAATGCGATTAACGATGCGCCACAACCAACCAGTACCCTCGCGGCATGGGGTGCACTGTCCGCACGACTCTTCGTGATAGAAATACGATAGGCGCAACAAGGACTTCACCATGCAACGCGTGTCATTCATCACAATCACCGCGCCTGAACCCAGCATTGAACCTGCTTTAGCTATGCTGTCATAGTCCATTGTCAGATCCATCATCATGGCGCCCGGAATAACCGGCGCTGACGATCCGCCTGGGATCACTGCTTTTAATGCTTTTCCTTCGCGCATGCCGCCAGCAAGCTGCAAAAGCTCTGAGAACGGCGTACCCAATGGAACTTCGTAATTACCAGGGTGAACCACGTCGCCAGACACCGAGAAGATTTTGGTGCCGCCATTATTCGGCTTACCCAATTTCAAATACGCTTCACCACCAATTGCCAATATGAAAGGCACGGCAGCGAAGGTTTCGGTATTGTTAATGGTGGTAGGTTTGCCATACAAACCAAAGCTGGCAGGAAACGGTGGTTTGAAACGGGGTTGACCTTTTTTACCTTCGAGGGATTCCAGCAACGCAGTCTCTTCACCGCAAATGTAGGCACCCCAACCTGGAGATGCATGCAACTCGAAATTAAAGTCTGTTCCTAGTATGGAATTGCCCAAGTAACCTGCAGCTCGAGCCTCTTCTAATGCTTCTTCAAAGCGGGTATAGACTTCCCAGATTTCACCGTGGATGTAGTTATAGCCAACGCTAATGCCCATGGTATAGGCGCCGATGATCATACCTTCGATCAGTGCATGCGGGTTGTAGCGCATGATGTCGCGGTCCTTGAATGTACCGGGCTCGCCCTCATCGCTATTGCAAACTAAATACTTCTGGCCCGGGAACTGACGGGGCATAAAGCTCCACTTGAGTCCAGTTGGGAATCCTGCACCCCCGCGTCCGCGCAACGACGATGCTTTTAATTCTGCAATCAACGCGTCTGGCGCGACCTTGTCATTCAGAATACGGCGCAATTGCTGGTAACCACCGCGACTTTCATAGTCTTTGAGGCTCCAGTTATTTCCAGTGAGGCCAGCCAAAATTAATGGCTTGATGTGACGGCTATGGAGACTTGTCATGCTGATAGTCCTTTTGCCGAAGCGCGCAACTCATTTAGGAGCGCATCAATTTTTTCATTGCTCATAAAACTACACATGGTTTTATTGTTCACCAGCATCACCGGAGAGTCGCCGCAAGCGCCCATGCACTCACCCTCTTTTAAGGTAAACGTACCGCAGGGTGTCGTTTCATTAAAGCCAATACCTAATTGCTGCTTTAAATAATTGGCAGCGCGTTCACCATTACTGAGTTGGCATGGCAAATTGGTACACACCACAATTTTGTGGCGGCCAATTGGCTTGGTGTCGTACATATTGTAAAAAGTGGCAACCTCGTCCACTGCAATGGTAGTCATGCCCAAAAGTGACGCAACCTCAGCAATCACCTCAGGGGATACCCAACCTATTTCCGTTTGCGCCGCAATGAGGCAAGCCATCACAGCAGATTGCTTTTGATCAGTGGGGTACTTCGCAATATTGCGCTCCATATCGGCGCGGGTCTTGGCAGATAGTTGCATGGTTGGAGTGTGTGTCATGAATTAGTCCAGGGCGCCGAAGCAATTAGCGATCAATCTCACCGAACACAATGTCTTGTGTACCAATAATCGTTACGGCATCCGCAATCATGTGACCGCGGGCCATTTCATCTAAGGATGCCAGATGCACAAAACCAGGAGCCCGAATTTTTAAGCGGTATGGTTTATTAGCACCATCGGATACAGCGTAGATACCAAACTCACCCTTGGGGTGCTCCACTGCTGCGTAAGCCTCTCCAGCCGGAACATGAATGCCTTCGGTAAAGAGTTTGAAATGGTGAATCAACTCTTCCATATTGGTTTTCATATCGACGCGTGCGGGTGGCGATACTTTGTGGTTATCGCTCATCACCGGACCGGGATTGGCACGCAGCCACGCAATACATTGCTGCACAATCCGATTGGATTGACGCATCTCTTCCATGCGGATTAAGTAGCGGTCATAGGAATCGCCATTGACGCCAACCGGAATCTCAAAGCTCAATCGATCGTAGACTTCATACGGCTGTTTTTTACGTAAATCCCATTCCACTCCAGAGCCGCGGAGCATGGGGCCAGTAAAGCCGAGTTGCAAGGCACGCTCGGGCGAAACGACCCCAATACCCACGAGGCGCTGCTTCCAAATGCGGTTATCGGTTAACAAATTGCAGTACTCATCGACGTTTCCGGGGAAACGCTGGGTAAACGCCTCAATGAAATCGAGTAAGGAACCGCTGCGATCTTCATTTAAGCGCTTGAGTGCACTGCTGCTGCGGGTCTTCGATTCTGCAAACTGCGGCATGCGCTCGGGTAGGTCACGATAGACACCGCCCGGACGGTAGTAGGCTGCATGCATGCGTGCGCCGGAGACCGCCTCGTACATGTCAAAAATATCTTCGCGATCACGGAAGGCATACAAGAAGACCGCCATAGCACCAACGTCCAAACCGTGGCAACCAATCCACAATAAATGGTTGAGCAAGCGTGTTAACTCGTCGTACATTACGCGGATGTATTGCGCGCGCAGCGGTACTTCGACGTTGAGTAATTTTTCAATGGCCATCACATAGGCATGCTCATTCACCATCATCGAGACGTAATCGAGGCGATCCATGTAGGGCACGCTCTGAATCCAGGTACGGGTTTCGGCGAGTTTTTCAGTCGCACGATGCAGTAGGCCAATGTGCGGATCGGCGCGCTGAATGACTTCGCCATCGAGCTCTAGCACTAAGCGCAATACGCCGTGAGCAGCCGGATGCTGCGGACCGAAGTTCAGGGTGTAGTTTTTGATTTCGGCCATGCTTAAACTGGGCCTCCGTATTGCTCTTCCCGCACCACGCGCGGGGTAACCTCACGGGTTTCAATTGTGACGGGCTGGTAGACAACCCGCTGTAACTCGGGGTCGTAGCGCATTTCCACATTCCCAGAAATAGGGAAATCTTTGCGGAAGGGATGGCCAATAAATCCATAGTCAGTCAAGATGCGGCGCAGATCGGCATGCCCATCAAACAAAATACCAAAGAGGTCAAATGCTTCGCGCTCAAACCAATTTGCTGAGGCCCAGACCGATGTCAATGAGGAAACCAAAGGATAGCTATCGTCTGGCGCAAAGACCCGCAGGCGCAAACGCAGATTGTGCTTCACTGACAATAAGTGGGTCACCACCGCAAAACGGGGACCGCTATAGCTGCCATCCAGGTAATCTTGGTAATCGACACCGCATAAATCAATCAGCTGCTCAAAGCCAAGCGCCGGGTCGTCGCGCAAAATCAAAGCAGACTCTAAATACGTTTCCGCACGCAATACCACCGTTAACTCGTTCAAGGCCAATGTGATCGACTGCACGCGTGCGCCTAGGGCGCGCTCAACGTGGGACTGCAGTTGAATCAGGCGTTCAGACATTCCTATGCCTTCCGCGCAATGGTGCTGGTGCGGCCAATTTTGGCTTGCAATTGAATAATGCCGTAGATGAGGGCTTCTGCAGTCGGTGGGCAGCCTGGCACATAAATATCAACCGGCACGATGCGGTCACAGCCGCGCACGACAGAATAGGAGTAATGGTAATAGCCGCCACCATTGGCACACGAGCCCATGGAAATCACCCAGCGCGGTTCAGGCATTTGATCGTAAACCTTACGCAAGGCTGGGGCCATCTTATTGCAGAGGGTTCCCGCCACAATCATGAGATCGGACTGCCGTGGCGAAGGGCGAAAGACGACACCGAAGCGATCCAAGTCATATCGGGCCGCGCCCGCATGCATCATCTCCACTGCACAACAGGCCAGGCCAAAGGTCATCGGCCATAAGGATCCCGTGCGGGTCCAGTTAATCAACTGATCCGCTGAGGTAGTAATAAATCCTTCTTTGAGTACGCCTTCCAGTGCCATAACGATCACTCCCAGTCGAGAGCGCCCTTTTTCCAGATGTAGACGAATCCCACGATGAATACAAAGAGGAATACCACCATGGATACATAGCCTTCCCAACCGATGTCGCGCAAAGCAACACCCCATGGGAATAAAAAGGCTGTTTCCAGGTCAAACAAAATAAAGAGGATGGCCACCAAGTAATAGCGCACATCGAATTTCATGCGGGCATCTTCAAATGCCTCAAAGCCGCACTCGTAGGAAGAGAGTTTTTCTGCGTCAGGACGGGATGGCGCTAAGACCTTACCCAAAAACATCGGCACAATTCCGACGGCAATACCGACGAGAATGAAAAGCAAGATGGGGAAGTAATTAGCGAGATCCAAAGCAATCCTGATGTGAAGGCAGTTTTAAGTCCTAAATTAACTCTAAAAATATCCCAATAAACACGTTTGATTATGGACTAAAAGCCAAATATAAATATTGACTTAGAGCAAATCAGTTACCACTTGGTGCCGACGGCGAGACTCGAACTCGCACAGCCTAAGCCACTACCCCCTCAAGATAGCGTGTCTACCAATTTCACCACGTCGGCCATTCGTAAAACCCATCAATTCTACTGCATGAGGACTACCGAGACTGCGCTTAATTCCTACAAAAAATGATGTCATTTCGCCATTTTTTGTAGCTGTATTTTCTATTTTGGTACTGCGGGTTTCGATGGGTCTTGAACCGGGGCCGCAGGCGGATTCGCTCCGGTTGCTGCAGGCGCGGTAGTGCCAGACAAAACGCCCGCATCGGCAGGCTTTTGATTACCAATCCAGGTAATCGCAATCGTCGCCGCAAAGAAAACAAAAGCCAGTACAGCCGTAGCATGGGATAAGAAATTAGCAGAGCCGCTGGCACCAAACACGCTACCAGAGGCGCCCGAGCCGAAGGCAGCGCCCATATCGGCACCCTTACCTTGCTGCAATAGAACCAATAAGATGATTGCCAGGGCAGAACACACTTGCACCACCATCAACGCTGTTTTTAACCATTCCATGGTTTATCTCCAATTAAAAATTTATGCTCGGCAAATGGCCAAGAATTCCTGCGGATCTAATGAAGCGCCGCCAATTAATCCACCATCAATGTCGGGCATGCCAAATAGCTCTACCGCATTGTCAAACTTCACGCTGCCGCCATACAAAATCCCAATGTGCGAGGCGACGTCTGCATTGAACTCAGCCAATTGCAAGCGAATCTCACGGTGCATGTCTTGTGCAATTTGAGCACTGGCTACCTTGCCAGTTCCAATTGCCCAAACTGGCTCGTAAGCGAGCAAGGAATCGACTAAACGGTCTTGCAAAATCGCAATTTGCCGTGCAACCTGTGCCCTTACTACCTCAACCGCCCTGCCTGAGTTCCGTTCATCCGCAGTCTCGCCCACACAGATCACCGGCGTTAAGCCTTGATCTAATGCTTGCAGCGCTTTTTCAGCGATCAAGCGATCGGATTCATTGAATCGATCGCGGCGCTCCGAATGCCCCACTAAAACATATTTGCAGCCAAATTCGTGGAGCATCGCAGCGCTCACCTCACCTGTAAAAGCGCCGCCCATTTCAGCGGAGACGTCCTGTGCGCCCAGCGCAAGCATGGCGGAAGAGCATGCCGCAATTTGCTGGCTGCACTCCGATAAATAAGGATATGGTGGGCATAAACCAAAACGGCGACCTGCTGGCATGCCTTTTTCCATTTCAGCGCAGACGGTTTCAATCCAGTGACGGCAGGCGGCTTTACTGCCGTTCATTTTCCAATTACCAATTACCGTTATCGGACGCATGCTTTAGCTCAGCCTATGTCAAACCGTTAAAACAATCTTGCCAACGTGCTCGCTTGATTCCATCAAGCGCTGCGCCTCGGAAGCCTGATCGAGGCTAAACGTTTTATAAATCACGGGCTTCAAAGCTCCTTGATTCATGATCGGCCATACCCGCTCAAATAGTTGTTTGGCAATTTCACGTTTAAAGGCAACCGGCCTTGGGCGCAGTGTAGATCCTGTAATCGTTAAACGCCGACGTAAAATTTGTCCGGTATTTACCTCTGATTTGGAACCGCCCATGATGGCGATGATCACAATGCGACCATCATCCGCTAAGCAGTCAATCTCGCGCTGCAAATACGTGCCGGTAACCATATCTAGAATGACGTTCACACCCTTACCATCGGTGGCTTTCTTGATTTCTTCCACAAAGTCTTGGGTTTTGTAATTGATGGCCAGATCTGCGCCGAGCTGAATACAGGCTGCGCATTTTTCATCGGTACCTGCGGTAACAAAAACGCGGTGACCTAAGGCTTTCGCAATCAAAATGGCAGTCACGCCAATGCCGCTCGACCCGCCCTGAACCAGCAATGTTTCGCCTGGGGCAAGCTCACCGCGCATGAAGACGTTGCTCCAAACCGTAAAGAATGTTTCAGGTAAGGCAGCCGCTTCCAGATCGGTAAAACCAGTGGGGTAAGGCAGGCATTGCGCAATGGGAGCAAGGCAGAGTTCGGCATAGCCACCGCCCTGCACGAGGGCGCACACTTTATCGCCCACCTTGAGTCCAAACTGATTGTCTGAATGGGCTAGATCGCCGCCGATGATTTCACCAGCAACCTCGAGTCCAGGAATATCCGACGCGCCAGCGGGAACCGGGTAATGCCCTTTGCGTTGCAACACATCAGGGCGATTAATTCCGGCCGCCAGAACTTTAATCAAAATTTCACCCGATCCTGCACTGGGTAGAGCAGGATCTGGGCGAGTCGTGGGAATCAATACCTCAGGGGCACCAAATTCACGAATTTCAACAACGCGCATCGCACGGTTCCTATTTAAAAAGCGCCAATAAGGGCTTAGGCCTGTTCTTCAGTGGATGGCTGCGCTGCGCCGGCTAAAGGAGCAATCGTGCCGCCCTCTTCTGCCATCGCGGCTTTGAGCGAGAGGCGTAAACGACCACGCTCATCTGCAGCCAACAATTTCACGCGCACCACTTGGCCTTCTTGCAGGAAGTCTTTCACTTCTTTGACACGCTCATTGGAAATCTCAGAGATGTGCAATAAACCGTCTTTGCCAGGAAGAATATTCACCAAGGCACCAAACTCAAGTAACTTAACTACGGGGCCTTCGTAAATCTTGCCGACTTCGGCTTCCGCAGTAATGCCTTCAATACGTGCCTTTGCTTCTGCCATGCCTTCTGCGCTCGTAGAAGCGATCGTGACTGTACCGTCATCTTTGATATCGATGCTGCAACCGGTTTCTTTGGTCAAGGCCTGGATGGTTGCGCCACCCTTACCAATCACTTCACGAATCTTATCGGGGTGAATCTTAAATGACACCATGCGCGGTGCATGCTCGGACAGTTCAGTGCGGATCGTGCCCATGGCCGATTGCATTTCACTCAAGATGTGCAGGCGACCTTCTTTAGCCTGTGCCAATGCCACTTGCATGATTTCTTTGGTGATGCCTTGTACCTTAATGTCCATCTGCAGCGCAGTAATACCATTGGCAGTTCCGGCTACCTTAAAGTCCATATCACCAAGGTGATCTTCGTCGCCCAAAATGTCGGTCAATACTGCAAAGCGATTGCCATCCAAAATCAGGCCCATCGCTACGCCGGCAACGTGTGCTTTTACAGGTACACCAGCATCCATCAACGCTAAGCAACCGCCGCAAACGGAGGCCATCGATGACGAGCCATTGGACTCCGTAATTTCAGAAACCACCCGAATGCTGTAAGCAAAATCTTCTGGGCTTGGCAGCACTGGAATCAAGGCACGCTTGGCTAAACGACCATGGCCGATTTCACGGCGCTTGGGTGTTCCAACACGACCGGTTTCGCCGGTGGCAAACGGAGGCATGTTGTAGTGGAACATGAAGCGATCGCGGTACTCGCCCTCTAAAGCATCAATGATTTGCTCATCGCGGGCAGTACCCAAGGTAGCAATCACCAAGGCCTGGGTCTCACCGCGGGTAAACAAGGCAGAGCCGTGCGTGCGTGGCAATACGCCATTGCGAATTTCAATCGGACGTACGGTGCGCGTATCGCGACCATCAATCCGTGGCTCGCCGTTCAAAATTTGGCTACGCACAATCTTCGCTTCGATATCAAACAAAATATTGCCAACAGCCACTTCATCGACTGCGCCATCGGCAGCCAGTTTTGCCATGACATCTTTGGTAATGGCTTTTAACTTGTCCGAGCGCGCCTGTTTTTGACGCAGTTGATACGCCTCACGCAAGGGTGCATCGGCTAATGCCGTTACCTTCGCTATCAAAGGCTCATCCTTAGGTGCAGCAGTCCAGTCCCACTCGGGCTTACCGGCATCGCGCACTAAATCTTGAATCGCATTGATCGCAGTCTGCATTTGCTCATGGCCATACACTACGGCGCCAAGCATGATGTCTTCTGGCAATTGCTGCGCTTCCGATTCCACCATTAATACAGCAGCCTGAGTACCGGCCACAATTAAATCCAGCTGGCTGGTTAACTGCTCCGAACGGGTTGGGTTGAGTAAATACTGACCATCACGGTAACCCACGCGAGCGGCGCCAACCGGGCCATTGAATGGAATGCCAGATACCGCCAAAGCAGCCGATGCGGCAATCAAGGCTGGAATATCAGCAGGTACATCGGGGTTAATCGACAGTACGTGAATCACAACCTGTACTTCATTCAGAAAGCCTTCTGGGAACAAAGGGCGCAGCGGACGGTCAATCAAGCGTGAGGTTAAGGTCTCACCTTCGGATGGACGGCCTTCGCGGCGAAAGAATCCACCTGGGATCTTGCCGGCAGCATAGGTCTTCTCAATGTAATCCACTGTTAGTGGGAAGAAGTTTTGCCCTGCTTTAGCGGAGCGCGCTGCAACTACTGTACCCATGACAACGGTGTCGTCGACATTCACAATCACAGCACCGCCGGACTGACGCGCGATTTCGCCCGTCTCCATGGTTACTTGATGATTGCCCCATTGAAAACTTTTTACTACTTTTTTAAACATGGTCATTTTGATCTTTTCCAATTAAGTTCACACCCCATTCACATGAATGTCAGGTGCGTGCTACTTGCGTCGCAGATAAATCAGCGCTACGACACCACTGGAGCGATTGCAGATTACAAGGGATGCCATTCCAGGGAGGCACTGAGCACGTGAGCCCAGAAACTCATTGGAATGACACGATCCCCTAAACGGGTAATCTAAAAACGCTCAAAAAAATATGCCACCGCCCTAAGACTGAATCAGTAATGAGTCATTCTCAAGACACGATGGCATGGCGATACGGATACGATTTACTTACGGAGACCTAATTTCTCGATCAATGTGCGATAGCGAGCCAAATCCTTGCCTTTGAGGTAATCCAAAAGGCGGCGGCGGCGTGAAACCATCTTCAACAAGCCACGACGGCTGTGATGGTCTTTGGCGTTAGCCTTGAAATGGGGGGTTAGTTCATTGATGCGGGCGGTCAGCAATGCAACCTGTACCTCAGGACTACCCGTATCGTTTGCGCTACGCGCGTTGTCTTTGACGATTTCCGCCGTTTTGATATCAGCAACTGCCATTTTCTACTCCTAACTTGCGAACACAAGAGCTTTCACCCTAAATTGTGTCGTGCGATTAAACATAAAAACAAAAAAGCTTTATAAATCAAAGCCCTCGAATTGTAGCAGAGATCCGAGGGCTAAAGTGGCAATGGTCAATTCCCCACGATCGGGTCTATTAAAATAAATCCAATAAAAACAATGGTTTAGCTATTTTTCTAGGGCCAATTTCCTCGCTCACGGTGCCATTTGGGCGTTTAACTTCACTTGCCGTGGATCGTGCAGCTTATTTAAGGCCGATAAGTAGGCCTTAGCCGAAGCAGCGATGATGTCGGGGTCAGTACCAACGCCGTTCACAATCCGCCCTCCTTTGGCTAAGCGTACCGTGACCTCGCCCTGCGACTGAGTGCCGGAGGTAATGGCATTCACGGAATACAGCAGTTGCTCCGCCCCGCTTTTGGCCATGGCTTCAATGGCATTCAGACTGGCATCCACCGGGCCATTGCCCTCTGCCTCGGATGTCATCTTCTCGCCACCCATGTGAAAGACCACCTTGGAACTCGGGCGTTTACCGGTCTCGGAATGCTGACTCAAGGAAACAAAACGATAAAACTCGCTCTCTTCGGCCGAGGCAGAGCCAGTTGTAATCGAAATAATGTCTTCATCAAAGATTTCAGACTTTTGGTCGGCCAGGGCTTTAAAGCGTGAAAATGCATCGTTGAGCTCCTCTTCGGTCTCAACCGTGATGCCGAGTTCCTGTAAGCGTTGCTTAAAGGCATTGCGACCCGATAACTTGCCCAGCACGATTTTGTTTGCTGACCAACCCACATCTTCAGCGCGCATGATTTCATAGGTATCGCGGGCTTTCAAAACCCCATCCTGATGAATGCCAGATGCATGGGCAAAGGCATTGGCGCCTACTACCGCTTTATTGGGCTGCACCACAAAACCGGTGATTTGCGAAACCAACTTTGATGCGGGCACGATTTGTGTCGCATCAATGCCAACGCTTAAATCAAAATAATCCTTGCGGGTACGCAGCGCCATCACAATCTCTTCGAGGGCCGTATTACCGGCACGCTCGCCCAGGCCATTGATGGTGCACTCCACTTGCCGCGCACCACCGATCTTGACGCCCGCCAAGGAGTTGGCAACGCCCATGCCCAAATCATTATGGCAATGAACCGACCAAATGGCCTTATCGGAATTGGGGATGCGGGTACGCAAGGTGTGAATGAACTCGCCATACAACTCCGGAACGGCATAGCCAACGGTATCCGGTACGTTAATGGTAGTGGCCCCTTCTGTAATCACAGCTTCCAGTACGCGGCATAAAAAGTCCATCTCCGAGCGATAGCCATCTTCTGGCGAGAACTCAATGTCTGCGGCTAAATTACGCGCAAAGCGAATCGATTTTTTGGCCTGCTCAAAAACTTGGTCAGGCGTCATGCGTAACTTCTTTTCCATATGCAATGCGCTCGTTGCCAAAAAGACATGGATGCGTTTTGCATTGGCTGCCTTAAGGGCATCAGATGCGCGCGTAATGTCGTTCTCATTGGCACGCGCCAAGGAACACACTATGGAATCCTTCACTGCAGCCGCTACCGCTGAAATAGCATCAAAGTCGCCTTCGGAGCTCGCTGCGAAGCCGGCTTCAATCACATCGACCTTGAGGCGCTCGAGTTGACGGGCAATGCGGACCTTCTCATCTTTGGTCATGGATGCCCCTGGCGATTGTTCGCCATCGCGCAAGGTGGTGTCAAAAATAATTAATTTGTCGGTCATCACTGCTCTCCAATCCACTGCAATCATTTAAAAAGGGTAAGCGAATACAGGTACTGCGCCATCCAAAACAAAAACCCCAGCAATTTGCTGGGGCCGGTAAGTCTGCTTGATGATTTACTGCACTTGCATCACCTAAGCGTTACCCGCCCCGAGCCGAAGGCTCAGTGCTAGAAGAAGTAGCTCAATTGCGTGCGTTTTATTCATCACCATAAATCTAATATACCTTAAATACCCATTCAGGTCAGTTTACGACCGCTAAACCGTTCCCAGCCCCAAATCACGTAACCTGAAATGGCATAAATCACGAAGATGCCGAACAAAGTTAAGGGGGGATTGGACGAAATCAGAACAAAGGTCAAAATCATCAAGACCATGACGCCAAAGGGAACGCGGTAACGGATATCGAGGGCCTTGCCACTATAAAAACGGGCATTGGAGACCATGGTTAAGCCAGCATAGATGGTGATGAAGAACGTCACCCACGGAATGGCGCTGTCACGCACGGGTAACTTGTTATCGTCTGCAAGCCAAATGAATCCGGCAATTAACGCTCCGGCGGCTGGGCTAGGTAGGCCTTGGAAAAACTTCTTATCGACAACCCCGTTGTTAGCATTGAAACGCGCTAAGCGCAAGGCGGCGCCAGCACAATAGGTAAATGCAGCCAACCAGCCCCACTTACCAAAATCCTTAAGCACCCACTCGTACGCAACCAAGGCCGGAGCAACACCGAATGACACCATGTCGGCCAAGGAATCGTATTGCTCGCCAAATGCGCTTTGCGTATTGGTCATTCGCGCAATGCGGCCGTCCATACCATCCAATACTAAAGATGCAAAGATAGCGATTGCCGCCGCCTCAAACTGGTGGTTCATCGCCTGCACAATCGCAAAAAAACCGCAGAACAAAGCCGCGGTTGTAAAGGCATTCGGCAATAAATAAATCCCCTTATTGCGAGCGCGCGGCTTTTGCAACTCAAGCCCCTCGACCTCAAAATCAGCCGAGTCAAAATTGTCGTCCTGTGAGTCTAGATTGGGCTGATTGCGCCCACGTGAGATGCGCGTGCGATCAAGGCGATTACGACGACGAAATGGAGTCAATGCGTTTCCTATTTACTAAAGTAAATCAGGTGAATCAATCAAGGCCCGGTAGACGAGCCAAAGCCGTTCTGGTTGCAGAGACCTTTTCGCCCACACTGACCAAAGGCTCAGCCGTTAAAGGCAAATATACATCGACTCGCGACCCAAAGCGAATGAAGCCATAACGGGATCCGCGTTTGACGTGCTCACCCACATGGATGTAGCACAAAATGCGCCGTGCAATTAAGCCTGCCACCTGAACCAGAGTAACCGTTTGGCCATTGGCCTCAATCACCACCGCATTGCGCTCATTTTCAACCGAGGCCTTATCCAGTGCGGCATTCACAAACTGCCCCGGAAAATACTGCACCTCTTTAATCAGACCATTGACCGAGCAGCGGTTGGAGTGCACGTTAAACACATTCATGAATACGCTAATCTTGATTGCTTCGCGATTGGCATACGGATCTTGGGTCTTTTCAACTACAACAATCCGGCCATCTGCAGGCGATAGAACCAAGTCACGACCGAGCGGTGCAATACGCTGGGGATCACGAAAAAACTGCAGTACAAAAAAGAAAATGATCCACAAGGGCAATGCCCATGCAAATCCAGCGTACTCCTGGACTAGCAATGTTGCCACCCCAACTACTGCCAAATATGGCCAGCCTTCTTTCGCAATAATGGGGTGGGGATACATCATGGGTGCTTTGCGCCTTTGTGGGTAGTTATTTAGTTCTTCGACTGATCGACTAATTTGTTCTTAGCAATCCAAGGCATCATCGCGCGCAGTTTCTCGCCCACGATTTCAATTTGGTGCTCCGAATTCAAGCGACGACGGGAAATTAAGGTGGGTGCGCCAGCCTTGTTCTCGAGGATGAAGCTCTTCGCGTACTCGCCAGTCTGAATGTCTTTGAGGCACTGACGCATCGCGTTCTTGGTATCTTCAGTGACGATGCGTGGACCGGTCACGTACTC
>DAIPIK010000009.1:0-3464 GCA_036770845.1 Polynucleobacter sp.
ATGCCAATCAGTTGGTAAAACAAATTAGTGTCACGACCTTGGCCAGCTAAAACATAAAGCAAGCCTTGGCCAATCAGACCTAAGGCGCCGATGTACAAAACGAGCTGGGCAATGTTTAAAAATAAAAGCACTAATAATCCTAAAAGTTACATTCCGACTCGGAACGCAGAGAAGTACAAGGATTATGGTGCTTATGGCAGGGTCGCCAAATCAGTGCTTTCCCCTATAAAACCGTGAAAAAATGAGGGTTTTTGAGGCTATCCTAGCGCGGAATCCAGCTCGCCTGACGGGCAATACTGCGCAATGATGCCCATGAACTGGCTTCCCGCTTTAAATAGGGCCAGAGGCGCATAAGTAACTCTGCCGTGGCAAAGGTATCCGCAGCAGCTTGATGGCGTACAGCGCACTCAATACCAAAATACCCCAGCCAGTCATCCAAGGCCCGCAAACTAGGGTTTACCCCTGTAATTTTTGCCAAGGGCTCGATATCGAGCCATTCATTTTGAAGCGGCTTCAAGCCAGCTAATGCATACGCGCGACTCAGCATTGCTTCATCAAATGCCGAATGAAAGGCGAGCAATGGGCAATCGCCGAGCCAAGACCGGAACTCTTCCAAGACCTCAATCGGCGGCCTTCCATCGGCTTGTGCCTGGGCACCAATGCGATGAATCAATATATTGTCTTTGCTACTGGGTAGATCTTGTTTGAGCACAGCCTCATAGCTGTCGCCAATCACAATCGCGATCCGCTCAAAATCCGGGCTCACATCTAGCGCCACGGCAGCAATTGCTAAAAGCCGATCAGAGTGGGGGTTGAGGCCGCTGGTTTCCACATCGAGCACGATCCAGCGTCGTGCTTCAGGCTGCTTCCCTTTAAAGAGGGAACGCAAACCATCAAAGAATGGCGCATCTTTTAGATTAGCGAACATAGTCCAGCTGCAAATGCTGTTGCAAGGAACGCACTTTGAGTAGCGATTCTTTTAAGATGCTGCGATCCACCGAGTTCAGCTGATCGATGTCAATCACATTGGGATTGCCGTTGATGCTTACTTCACCAATTTGCACGGCTAGGCGCTGAGTTTGCAAAAACTCAAACGCGGTAATCCACGCGGCACTTTCAACGTCAGGGACATTGAGCGCATGACCGACCGCCGCCAAACGCTCCCGCGTATTAATGGCCTCAATGCCATGCGCCAAAGAAAAGATACGCGCCGCATCCACCATCAATGCAGTGCCTTGCAGTTTGAGGTCGATGGTTTTTTGGCCATTGATCTCGGTCGGCTCAATCGCGCCAAACCAATTGATCGGTACCTGCGAATTTAAGGCATTTTCAGCCAGCAATTTAATGAAGCGCGGAATAGCCGCGGCCTTCACACGTACCAGCTCTTTTAGCGGTATTAATAAATCGGCATTGCCGGCAAGCGCCCGGAGATCAAAAAAGATACTGGCTTTTAATAAATCTTCTGGATTGCCCTGCTCAATCCAGCGATCAAAGCGATGAAGCCATTCCTGCTGCGATAGGCAAAGATCTGGATTGCTAGCCATGATGTTGCCTTTGCACAGCGGATAGCCGCACACATCCAAGGCCTCGTTCACCTCCCGCGCAAACTGAAGGTAGATCGCGCGCTGCACCTCACCTTCCTCATCGGCATACACCAAGGCATTGTCTTGATCGGTCGCTATGGTTTGTTCGCCGCGCCCCTCCGAGCCCAAGGCAATCCAGGCAAAACGACTGGGATTTAATTTGTAGCGATCCGCAACCATGGCAATCAGTTGCTCGGTTAGTACGTCGTTCAAATGGCTTATCAAGGCAGTTAACTGGCGCGCTTGTACGCCCTGTCCCAGTAAGTTGCGTGCAAAGGTCCGAATGTCATCGGCGCATTTTTTCAAACCCTGCAGATCATCGGCAGCGCGTATAGCCGAACTGATATTGCTGAGCGATAAGCGCTGCAAAGAAAACAAATCCCGCTCGGAAATAATGCCAACCAAGCGCCCGCAATCCAAAATCGGTAAGTGGCGAATATTAAAACGCGACATCAACAGGCCAGCCATCTCAGCCGTGTCGTCGACGCTTAAGGTTTTTACTCCGGTCGACATCACACTTGAAATGGGCGTATTGAGATCTAAATTGCTTAGGGTGACGCGTGACAACACGTCGTACCGGGTCAAGATACCGACGATGGTTTGTTCATCCTCGCAAATTAAGATCGACCCGACTTTTTTCTCATGGATCAGAGTCAGCGCTTCGCGCAGAGGGGTATTGGGGCGAGTGGTTAGGGGCTTTTTTAAACGTAAATCACCCAACCGACTTTCCAGCGATTGCTCTGCTAGCGCCTGTGAGGCAAACGAATTACGTAAGGCCGTACGCGACTCTTGAAGCAAGCCCCAGATGCGATTACTTAAAAAATCACTAAAGGGTTTGGATTGCGCTTGCAACTGGCGCATCGCAGCCACTGGAAAGAGCAAACAAAAACAGTCGTCTACGGCACTATAGATAGTGGAGACCGGTCGGTTTGCAAATGCGGAGCCAATCGAAAATAAGCTGCCCGCATCCAATGAAAAAGCAGTTTCTTCAATGCCGGGGATGTCACGGCGGCCGGATACGCGACCTTGCCGTATTAGATAGAGGAATTGAGGGGGGCCATCGGCCGGCGCAAGAATACGTTCTTTGGGTGCAAAGTAAGCCTCACGCGATTGATTTAGAAAAAAATCGACGTCGGTTTCGGCCATTTTCGAAAATGGCAAGCTTTGCATCACCTGTTGCCGTAAGTTTTGCACCAGGCTATGAGAAGAGGAGATGTGTTGTGTGCTTTGCCCTGTCATCGGTCAATGTGCTCGTACGTTGGTAACGTGTCTACGGGGAATGCCCTGAAATCAAATACAAAAGAATTAAGTCCCTACAAATCATCATATGTTCATTTGACTGACTTATCAATACAATAGAAGCACTTCGATATAGTCAGGCAACCATCATGAATCCCACCACCGTCAACATCGTCAGCAGTGTTATTTTTGCCTTGGCGATTATTCATACCTTTTCCACCGCCTTTTTTGAGGGCTTGGCACACAAGCAACCCAACCATGCAGGGGTATGGCATTTACTGGGTGAAGTGGAAGTGGTGTTTGGGTTTTGGGCCATGGTCCTGGTTTCCTTCTTTTTTATTTCCACCGGATCCGATGCCACGATTGCCTACTTAGAAAAACTCAACTTTACCGAGCCACTCTTTGTCTTCGTAATCATGATCATTGCAGCGAGCAAACCGGTTCTGGAGTTTTGCTTGTTCTTGGTATTGCGCGTCACAGCCATTCTGCCCGTTAAAAAGTCAGTGGGCTTTCTGTGGGTCACACTGACCCTCGTCCCGCTTTTGGGTTCCTTTATTACGGAACCGGCTGCGATGACGGTTGCGGCATTACTGCTGCGTGACTACTATTTTTCTAAACGCATTTCACCCCAGTTGATGTATG
>DAIPIK010000009.1:3564-17460 GCA_036770845.1 Polynucleobacter sp.
TTACTGCTGCGTGACTACTATTTTTCTAAACGCATTTCACCCCAGTTGATGTATGCGGGACTGGCGGTGCTCTTTGTCAATATCTCGATTGGCGGCGCCCTCACTCCCTACGCAGCGCCTCCCATCTTGATGGTGGCTAGTACCTGGAATTGGGACCTGTGGTTCATGTTGGAAAATTTTGGCTGGCGTTCTGCCGTAGCGGTGACGGCCAACTCCACTTTGCTGGCATTCTTGTTTTACAAAGAACTGCGTGGCTTCAATATTCAGCCCAATGAAAAGAAAATTGATGCCATTCCAGTGAGCGTCATTTTTATCCACTTAGCCTTCTTAGTGGCAGTGGTCGTTTCGGTACACCACTCGGTTTTATTCATGGGCTTGTTTTTGTTCTTTGTGGGCTACACCACCGCGTATGCACGCTATCAAAATAAGCTCATCATTCGCGAGAGTTTGCTAGTTGCGTTTTTCTTGGCGGGGCTCGTCGTTTTAGGCAGCCAACAAAAATGGTGGCTGCAACCCCTACTCATTAATCTCGATTCAACTACGGTCTACTATGGCGCCACGGCTCTAACTGCCATTACGGATAACGCAGCACTGACCTATTTAGGTTCACTGGTCGAAGGCTTGTCCGATGAGTTCAAGTATTCGCTGGTAGCAGGCGCCCTCACCGGTGGCGGCCTAACCGTGATCGCCAATGCACCTAATCCAGCTGGCTACTCCATTTTGAAATCCAGTTTTCATGAAGGCACCATTAGTCCGCTGTATCTGTTTTTGTACGCCGTACCACCGACCATCATTGCCATCATTGCCTTCCGCTTTATTTAAGGCATCGCCTACATGCCTAAGCTAATTGCATTTGATGCCTATGGCACCCTCCTCGATGTGTATTCGATGGGGGTCTTGGCAGAAAACCTCTTTCCAGGTCAGGGACAGTCCTTATGTGTGCTCTGGCGTGATCGCCAAATTGAATACACCCGCCTGATTACGATGAGCGATCCTACGGGATCAACGCACTATCAATCGTTTTGGGATCTGACCATAGCGGCCCTGCGTTTTTCCTGCAAGCGCCTCGCAATTCCATTAAGCCAAGATCAGGAAGCGCAGTTGATGGGCCAGTACGCTAAATTAAGCGCATTCCCAGAATGCCATGCGACTTTAAGCAAAATCAAAGAGGCTGGTATCGCCACGGCAGTTCTTTCTAATGGTAATTCTGAGATGCTGTTAGCAGCGCTCAAGGCAAATCAACTCGATAACTTATTGGATCGAGTGATCTCGGTTGATGAGGTTCGGCAATTTAAAGTAAGTCCTGCAAGTTACGGTTTATTAACCAGCCACTTTGGATGTGCGCCCAAAGACATTTTATTTGTTTCAAGCAATGCCTGGGATGTAATTGGCGCTGGTTGGTTTGGGCTGACGACGTTTTGGGTGAATCGCCAAAATCTACCTTTTGAAGAAATCGGCCCCAAGCCCACTTATACTGGGGCCAATTTAAACGACGTGCTGGCTACGCTGCCTGCGTAACGGATATTCTCCCGCCAAAGGATTGCCTTGGAATTTTCTACCCTCATCGATTTATTCCTGCACCTCGATAAAAACTTAGCGATTGTTGCGAATGAATGGGGCGTTTGGATTTACGTCCTGCTATTTGCCATCATCTTTGTGGAGACTGGCTTTGTGGTGATGCCTTTTTTGCCAGGCGACTCTTTACTCTTTGTGGCAGGCGCGCTGTGCGCAGTTGGCGGAATGGATTTATATGTTCTGATGGCATTACTCTCCACAGCAGCCATCTTAGGTGATGCCCTGAATTACTCGATTGGACGATTTGTGGGAAATAAGGTCTTCTCATGGGAAGACTCGCGCTGGTTTAATCGCAAAGCATTTGATCAGGCCCATGCCTTTTATGAAAAGTATGGCCCCATCACCATTGTATTGGGTCGCTTTATGCCCTTCATTCGGACCTTTGCTCCTTTTGTGGCTGGAGTTGCCCACATGCGGTACCCGATATTTGCTTTTTACAATGTGTTTGGCGGAATCTTGTGGGTCTGCAGCCTGACTGCATTGGGCTACTGGATTGGCGAGCACCCTTGGGTGAAGGCCAACTTCTCCCTTGTTGCCCTGGCCATGATTATTATTCCTGGCCTGCCAGCGCTCTGGATCTTTAGTAAAGAAGTATTCAAGAAAATTCAGGCACGACGCCGCTTGCTTTAATACGTAGCAGCAGTCGCATGTACTTTAATCAATACAAATGCTTGCCCTGAAGGGTCATAAAGCCTAATTTATATGCTCTAGCGTAGCAAAAACAGCATTGGGAGGAGTGATAGCTATAAGTTGGGCGAATTTGCTACAATTTAACGCTTGGCGATTTAGCTCAGTTGGTTAGAGCGATGGAATCATAATCCACAGGTCCGGGGTTCGAATCCCTGAATCGCCACCACATTTAGAAGCCACTGCAGCCCTGCAGTGGCTTTTTTCTTTGGGGCACTAGTCCCATAAATCGCGCTGGATGTCTCGCTTCAGAATTGCACGCACTTGATCTGCAATTGCAGTTTCTTGCTTGCCTGGCAGAAGATTGATCGTGCTACCAGCCATTAATTTTCCTGGCGTGATGACACGCATATACCATCCGCAATACCCCGATTGCAGCATTGCTTTGGCAGCGCCTTTGTAGCGCATTTTTGCGTTGAACTTAAAACACGGCTCCCGCAGTTTGGTCACCACAAATTCGAGATCGCCAATCTGTAGCGTATCGCCCACAAATATATCCGCTTCCAATAAGCCGGTAATGGAGAAATTTTCGCCCATCGCTCCGGGCTGTAAATCAAATGGCGTTTTTAGTTCACGCGATAAAAGCGCATTCCAAAATGGGTAGTGCTCCTGTGGATAAACATAAATCGCCTTCTCAAGTCCACCATGGACACTCAAGTCGGCCTGCTCATCGCCAATCACGCCCAAGGTATTGATGTCGACTGGGCTTGGCTGGCCTGCGTGACTGATGCTGCTCTTTTTAATGCCAGACATCACCATTGCATGGTCTGGATGCTGGTTGGTAAATAAGGGGGCTACTTTGCCAGCATTAATCGAAATCAATTTCATGACTAGTAACGGCAACGCGCTTCACTTTTGTATTTGGTGAAATACACCACTAAATCCGCCTCTGATTTGTATTGGGTGTAATAAATGCGAGCCCTTGCATCGCTTTTGTATTTAGTAAAGAACCAAACTCCCGGGTCATTCTCACTTTGGTAAGGTGTTTCAAACACAATGCAATTGGCTTCGGATTTGTATTGTGTGACAAACACCTTGGCATTGGCCTCGGACGGATAACTGGTGATGTAAATCGGGGCTGCAATCGCCCGCATACTGGTAGCGCCTAAGAAAAGCAGGGTGCAAAGCCAAATGAGTCTGTTCATGGTTTACCTATCTTACGGGCAGTAGCTGTCTTTTTGCTGCTAGCGGCTGATTTTCCGTAAATTTGCCGTAAAATTGTAAGTCGCCCCCAGTTATAAACCTGAAACGGCATATGAAAAAGCTCTATATCAAAACCTTTGGCTGTCAAATGAACGAGTACGACTCGGAAAAGATGGCCGACGTCTTGCATGCCAACGATGGCATGACTGCTACCAACGACCCCGCCGAAGCCGATGTCATTTTGCTCAATACCTGCTCAATTCGGGAGAAAGCCGAAGACAAGGTATTTTCAGACCTTGGTCGTTTGCGTGAGCTGAAAAAACTCAAACCCGAATTATTAATTGGTGTAGGCGGCTGCGTTGCCAGCCAAGAGGGACAGCAAATTATTAGCCGTGCACCGTATGTGGATGTGGTTTTTGGTCCGCAAACATTGCATCGCTTGCCTGACTTAATTGCCAAGCGATTATCCAGCGGTGTATCTCAGGTCGATATTTCCTTTCCGGAAATTGAGAAATTCGATCACTTGCCCGCATCACGGCAGACCCGCGGCTCTGCCTTTGTTTCTATCATGGAAGGCTGCTCAAAATACTGCAGCTATTGTGTTGTACCTTACACCCGCGGTGAAGAAGTATCGCGCCCCTTTGATGATGTACTCACCGAAGTGGCTGGGCTTGCAACACAAGGCGTTAAAGAAATCGTATTGCTGGGACAAAACGTCAATGCCTACATTGGAAAAATGGGTGGCAGTAATGAGCTTGCCGATTTTGCTCTTTTAATCGAATACATCGCGGAGATACCCGGAGTCGAGCGCATTCGCTTTACCACCAGCCATCCCAAAGAATTTTCACAACGCCTCATTGATGTGTATGCAAAAGTACCTAAATTAGTGAGTCACCTGCATCTGCCGGTGCAGCATGCCTCCGATTCGATTTTGTCGGCGATGAAGCGCGGTTATACCGCCTTGGAATTCAAGAGCATTATTCGCCGCATGCGCGCTGTACGCCCCGACCTTTGCCTCTCCAGTGATTTTATTGTTGGCTTCCCCGGGGAAACGGATGCTGATTTTGAAAAGCTCTTAGCCTTAGTCACCGAATTGCAATTTGATAATAGTTATTGCTTTATCTTCAGTCCTCGCCCCGGTACCCCGGCGGCCAATCTGGCGGACGATACCCCTTACGCTGTCAAACTAAAACGCCTACAGACTTTATTGGCCTTAATTGATTCTCAGGCAGAGCGGATTAGCAAAGCAATGCTGGGCAAAGAAGAATGTGTGCTAATTGAAGGCATTGCAAAAGACGGTGTTAACTTGCAAGGCCGTACTGAGAACAATCGCGTGATTCATATTCCAGCGGCTATTTCGGAAATGGATTCCTTGATTGGGACGATGATGGATATTCGGATCACGGAAGTATTGGCACACACCCTTCGTGGTGAGCGTGTCAACGCACTCGTACATTAACGTTCATGCCCAAGACCATTACTTCACCTCAAGTGAAATCCTGTGCTGTCGAGATTCAATACGCCAGTCCCGCACTCGAGAAAAAAGTAAGTGCATTGGCATCCAGTACGCTCATTAAAAAATGGGTTCGTGCGAGCGTCACCCACTCAGGTCATCTGACGGTGCGTTTTGTGAATCGTACCGAAGGACAAACGCTCAATAGCCAATTTAGAACGAAGGCTTACGCCACGAATGTCCTGACCTTCACGTATGGGATCAGCCAACGTGAGCTGGCCGCCGATATCGTGATTTGCATGCCAGTGGTGACCAGCGAGGCACGCGACCAAGGTAAAGCAGTCAAGGCCCACCTGGCGCATCTGGTGGTGCATGGCTGCCTGCACGCTGCTGGCCTTGACCATATGACGCAGCGCGATGCTAAGGTAATGGAGGCACGTGAAGTAGCTATTCTAAAAAACCTAGGCTTTTCAGACCCTTACGTTATTAATTAGAGTCACTTTTTTAGTTGACATTGTTCTACGCTATTCTATTTCGATGCCTGACCCCGATAAGTCCTTACTCGAACGCCTCGCTGAATTTCTAACGCCACAACCCACCAGTGCAACGGAGCGACGCCAAGAATTAATTGAAACCTTGCGCGCTGCCCAGACAGAAGGCTTTATTGATATCGATGCCCTTTCCATGATTGAGGGGGTTTTTCAGGTCGGTGAATTGTGTGCCAGGGACATCCTCGTACCACGCGCGCAAATCGACTGGATTGATGTCGACTCCTCAGTTACCGAAGTGATTCAAACCGTTGTCTCTGCAGCCCACTCGCGCTATCCTGTTTATGAAGGCAGCAAAGACACTGTCCTTGGCATCTTGCTCGCCAAGGATTTATTACGCCATGCCAGTGATGCAAACTTTCAACTGCGCGATTGGCTAAGGCCTGCCGTTTTTATTCCGGAATCAAAACGCCTAAGCGTCTTGTTGCGGGATTTTCGAGCTAACCGCAATCATTTAGCCATTGTTGTCGATGAGTACAGCAACGTGGCTGGCATCGTGACGATTGAGGATGTACTTGAGCAAATTGTCGGTGACATCGAGGATGAGCACGATATTGATGAAGATGCCGATAATGTTCTGCTCCTAGCAAATGGTGACATTCGCCTCAAAGGCATCACCGAACTGGAACAGCTGAATGCAGCCTTGGGCACACAGTTTGACGATGATGAAGTGGAAACCGTAGCGGGCTTAATTACCCACCATTTAGGACGCATACCCAAACTGGGTGAGCGCGTACAGATTGAGGGTATCGAGTTTGAAGTGCAGCGCGCCGACCCGCGGCAAATTCATGTATTGCTAGCAAGGCGGCTGGCATCTGATATCCCTTTATCAGCCTAAGGCAACGCTTGTTTAGTCAGAGCTGGCGCAGCGATACCCCCTATACACATTACCTCTACTGCATTCTCCTCGGGATTGCGGTCTCGATTGCAGGAGAGCTCCCCTGGGGCGGCTGGCTGCAAATACCGTTGCTTAGCCTCCTTTGGTGGCGACTCTCTTTAGTCAATGCAACTCAATTTCTGCCACACTTTGCTGGTGGTTTTTTGTTTGGCCTGGCATATTTTGTAGTTGGTCTCTGGTGGATTTTTATTAGTCTGCATGACATCGGCGGCATGAATGTTGCCCTGTCGGTTGCTGCCGTGGTTTTGCTATCAGCCTATATGGCACTCTTTTTTGGTTTGGCTAGCTCTTTAGGCAGCACGCTTCGGCAGCAGTCTATTTTTCTGAATAGCGCCATCATGGCAGCGGCTTGGGTTCTGATGGAATACCTTCGCGGCCAACTCTTCACTGGTTTTCCATGGGTCGGCTTTGCGGAGGCCCAAGTCAATGGCCCCTTTGCAGCGATTGCACCTCTAATGGGTGGCTTAGGATCTACCTTTTTGGTGGTGTGGGCATCAATGCAGTTAAGTGGATGGCGCCAATCGCTTGTGCGTATCAGTATTCCGATTGGATTGGCACTGGTGTTGATGTTGGGTCTCAATCAACTGCGATTTACCGAGGCAATTGGTAGTCCTATCAGCGTTCGTTTGATTCAGGGTAATTTTGAGCAAAGCTTGAAGTGGAACCCAAGCGCAATCGCTCAGCAAATTCGTTTTTATAGCGATGCCATAGTTGAACAGGCAGCAGATCTCATTGTGATTCCAGAAACGGCTTTTCCTCTGACTGAAAAAGACTTACCAAGCGATGCGCTCCCTCAGCTCAAGGCATTTTCACAATCGACTCACAGCAACATTCTGCTGGGCTTGATTGGCATTGTTCCCAATAGTAACGGCGTGTTGCAGTACTCTAATCGCGCCCTCGGCTTATCACCGTCTAGTACCTCACCTTACTATTACGATAAATTTCACCTCGTCCCTTTTGGTGAATTTATTCCGCCTGGCTTTCAATGGTTTGTAAACGCCTTTCGCATTCCGATGAGTGATTTTGCTCGTGGTAATTTGATGCAAGCCCCTTTTCAAATTGAGCGCTCAGGTCAAGACAGCATTGGTGCTGCTATCACTATTTGCTATGAGGATATCTTTGGCAATGAGTTGGCAAGCCGCATTCGCAACAGTGAAGCTCCAGTTAATTTATTCGTCAACATAACCAACCTGGCCTGGTTTGGTCAGTCCCAAGCACCCAGCCAACAATTGCGCTTGTCGCAAATGCGCTCGATCGAAACGGGGCTTCCCAGCATTCGCTCGACCAACACGGGGATCACTGCCGTGATTGGTCCGGATGGACGCGTGCTGCAGGCCTTGCCGCAATGGACCCAAGCAAGCTTGAGCACTTCGGTACAAGGCTTTACAGGCAAAACCCCGTTTGTGGTCTGGGGAAATTGGCCGATTTTGAGTTTGGCGTGTTTCCTTCTGGTATTTGCCTTACTGAAGCGGCGCCGGTTTTAGGAAAATCCCCGCAATTGGCAGGTAAAATCAGTCACTTAGATCGATTGGTTCTGGCTCACTATGCTTACATTTCAGCAAATTATTCTTACGCTTCAAGATTATTGGGATAAACAAGGCTGCGCCTTATTGCAACCCATTGACCTTGAGGTGGGCGCAGGCACATCCCACACCGCTACTTTTTTAAGGGCCATTGGTCCAGAACCCTGGAAGGCTGCTTACGTGCAACCCTCCCGCAGACCAAAAGATGGGCGCTATGGTGAAAATCCAAACCGCTTACAACATTACTACCAGTATCAGGTTGTGCTCAAGCCAGCCCCGGATAACATTCTGGAACTCTATTTGGGATCCCTCAGCGCATTAGGTTTAGATCTAAAGCAAAACGACATTCGTTTTGTAGAGGACGATTGGGAAAACCCAACCTTAGGCGCTTGGGGATTGGGCTGGGAAGTCTGGCTCAACGGCATGGAAGTGACGCAATTTACCTACTTCCAACAAGTGGGCGGGATTGATTGCAAGCCCGTATTAGGCGAAATTACCTATGGCATCGAGCGCCTCGCGATGTATTTGCAGAATTGCTCGAATGTCTACGATTTAGTTTGGACCGATGGCGTGACGTATGGTGATGTGTACCACCAGAATGAAGTGGAGCAGTCGCGCTACAACTTTGAATACTCCAATACCGAAATGCTCTTTACCAATTTCAGTAACTACGAGAGCGAAGCAAAACGCTTAATGGAAGTACCGCTTGCCCTGCCTGCCTATGAAATGGTTTTAAAAGCGGCTCATACCTTTAATTTACTGGATGCCCGCGGCGCCATATCGGTAACCGAACGCGCTGCCTACATCGGCCGTATTCGCACCCTCTCTCGCTTGGTAGCACAGGCATACCTTGAATCCCGTGAGCAATTGGGTTTCCCAATGTGCCAACAGCATGTCACTGCGTAAGGTTTTATTGTGAGCACTCCTTCCTCCTCATCTTCCTCGGCAACGCTTTTAATCGAAGTATTTACCGAAGAGCTGCCCCCAAAGTCCCTGCGCAAACTCGGCGATGCATTTGCCGCAGCACTATCTGCCTCCATTCAGGCAGCTGGCTTAAGCACTGCTGAATCGGTTACCACCAGCTTTGCGAGTCCTCGCCGTTTAGCAGTACAGATTACCCATGTATTGAGTAAAGCAGCAGACTTTCCCGTCCGCGAAAAAGTATTGCCAGTCAGCGTCGCATTTGATGCCAATGGCAAACCAACGCCCCCATTATTCAAAAAACTCAGTGCATTGGGTTATCCCGATATCGATATCGCGAGCTTGGAGCGATCGGGGCAAGATAAAAATGAAGCACTCTACTTAAATGTCCAAGCCCGTGGCGCTGTTTTAGAGAACACCGTACAGACTGCCCTCGTGCATGCCTTGCAAAACCTACCCATTGCCAAAATGATGCATTACCAAGTGCAGCAGGCAGATGGAACACTGGAAGATGTTCAGTTTGCGCGCCCGGCCCATCGCATTGTGGCCTTGCATGGCAGTACCCCACTGCAAGTCCATGCGCTGGGCATTCATGCTGCGAATCAAACGGAAGGGCACCGCTTCTTAGCCCCTAATGTATTGACGATTAGCCACGCTGATCAGTACGCTGCTGAGCTCCTGAAAAACAAAGTCATGGCCAACTTTAATGAGCGCCGCGCCTATATCGAAGCCGAACTCCTCAAGGCAGCTAAGGGCGATGCGGTTTTAATGCCCAGCAATTTGCTCGATGAAGTAACGGCATTAGTCGAATGGCCTGCTATCTATGCCTGCCATTTTGACGCCGAGTTTTTAGAGGTGCCGCAAGAGTGCCTCATTCTGACGATGCAAACCAATCAGAAGTACTTTGCCTTAACCGATGCTGCAGGAAAGCTGCGTAATCGCTTTTTGATCGTATCGAATATCGAAACCACTACCCCGCAATCCATCATCCAAGGTAATGAGCGGGTCGTGCGTCCGCGCTTATCGGATGCGCGGTTTTTCTTTCAGCAGGATCAAAAAAGACCGTTGTCATCGCGCGTCGCTGATTTAGGTAAGGTGGTTTATCACAATCAATTGGGAACGCAGCTGGATCGCACCAAGCGAGTTGGCGCAATCGCAACTGCCATCGCCAGTGAGTTGCAAAGTAAAGGTACTAAGGTTGATCCAAAACACGTGGCACGCGCTGCTGAATTAGCAAAAACGGATTTACTCACCGACATGGTGGGCGAGTTTCCAGAACTGCAAGGCATCATGGGTAGCTACTATGCCGTGCACGATGGCGAGGATGCTGAAGTTTCTGCAGCATGCAGTGAACACTACCAGCCGCGCTTTGCTGGGGACGCGCTCCCTAACAGTATGACTGGCACAGTTCTAGCGATTGCTGACAAGCTCGAAACCTTAGTTGGCATCTGGGGCGTTGGCCTAGCGCCCACTGGAGATAAAGACCCCTACGCTTTACGTCGCCACGCACTGGGTATTTGCAGACTACTACTCGAAAAGAATTTACCCTGCAGTCTGCCTGAGCTCATCGAGCTGGCTCGCGGGCAATTTAAGCAAGCTGGCGTCCAAGAAAAAGCCGATGCCGCTGCAATTTATGCCTTTGTCATTGATCGCTTGCGTGCCTATTTGCGCGATCAAACGGAAGCTGGCAAGCCATTTACGAGCGCTGAAATCGATGCGGTACTCAGTCAAGAGCCTAAACAGCTCAATGACCTAATGGATCGGCTACGTGCTGTACGCGAATTCAATGCCTTACCGGAATCAGCTCAATTGGCCGCAGCCAATAAGCGCATCAGCAATATTCTGAAAAAGACCACCACAGCCATTCCGGTGCAGTGCTCAGAAACAGCTTTAAAGCTCCCGGCTGAAATTGCCTTATATGGGGCTTTGCAAAAAGTAATTCCGCATCTTGATGCAGCCTATACCAAGCGCCAGTTTGTTACCTTACTTCGCACGCTGGTTGATTTGAGTCAGCCCATTGATCAGTTTTTTGCCGATGTGATGGTGATGGATCCAGATCCAGCCCTACGCGATAACCGCTTGGCTTTATTGCAGCAACTCCACCACCAAATGAATTTAGTTGCCGATCTTGGCACCTTGGCATGAGCTCAAGCGCCTCTAAATTAGTTATCCTTGACCGCGATGGCGTGATTAACATTGACAGCGATCAGTACGTTAAATCGGCTGACGAATGGATACCCCTTCCAGGCAGCTTAGAGGCCATTGCGGAGCTCAATCAAGCCGGCTATCAAGTCACGGTGGCAACCAATCAATCGGGTTTAGCGCGCGGTCTATTCACCATCAATGACCTGCATGCGATGCATCAGAAAATGATGGACTTATTGACGCCTATGGGAGGTAGGGTTGACAGCATTTTCTTTTGCCCCCATGTCGATGAAGACCAATGCGATTGCCGCAAACCATTACCCGGCCTAATGCGTGACATTGCATCACGCTATCGTAAAACCGATTCTGCCTTACCCCTGACCGGCGTGCCCATTGTGGGTGACTCTTTGCGTGACTTAGAGGCTGCTACTATTTTGGGCGCAAGCCCCCATTTGGTTCTTACTGGCAAGGGCCAAAAGACGGTAGATAAAGGCATATTGCCAGCGGGCACCTTAGTGCATGCCGACTTAATGGCATTCACTAAATCCTTATTGGGATCTACCTCGAATACATGATTTACCTGAGATCAACCCTCTTTGCCCTTTTCTTACTGGTTTTTACACCAATCTGGGCAGTCATTTGCCTGACGGTATTTCCGTTTATGCGCAGTGAAACCCGCTACCGTTTTGTGAGTGGCTGGAATAAAACTGTTCTTTGGGTTCTGCAATGGCTATGTGGCATTCGTTATGAAATTCGGGGCATGGAACACATGTTGGGAGCCCTTGACCAACCCATCATCATTCTTAGTAAACACCAATCCGCCTGGGAAACCATTGCTTACATTGCGTTATTCCCAAAGCAGCTCTGTTATGTATTCAAGCGGGAGTTATTGTGGATCCCGTTCTTTGGGTGGGTCATGGCTGCGCTCAAAATGATTCACATTAATCGCGATAAGCGCGAGACTGCCGCTCTCTCTGTCGCAAGTCAGGGCCGAGCACGGCTGAAAGAGGGCAAGTGGATCATGCTCTTTCCGGAAGGTACGCGGACTGAGGTCGGGTCGCACAAACCCTATCTAAAAGGGGGGGCACGCTTAGCGACCGCTACTGGGGCTGCAGTTATTCCAGTAGCGCACAATGCGGGCCGGGTTTGGCCACGCAATCGCTTTTTAAAGTATCCAGGGTCGGTGATTATTTCGATTGGCCCGGTGATTGCATCTGAAGGTAAAACAGGCGGGCAGCTCAATACTGCCGTCGAATCCTGGATCGAAACTGAAATGCGGGTGATTGATCCCAGTGCTTACGAGGATGCAGCCAAGACGGAAGCCCACTCCAAGTAGCGTGCAACTGAGATGTCTTGCGCTCGCTTGGTGAGTTCATCCTCTTGTAACTGCAAACGCCCAAGGTAGTCTTGCAAATTAGTACGCAGCATCTTGCGCCTTTGCGCAAATGCGGCTGCCACCACTTTTTCCAGTGCGCGCCACTCTTCGGGAGATGCATTGAAGTTACTCCGCGGAATCATTCGCACAACCGCAGAATTGACTTTAGGCTGCGGATCAAATGCTTCCGGCGGCACATCCAATAGTTTTTCTAAGTGATAACGCGCTTGCAACATAACGGACAAGCGGCTGTATTCAGAGGAGCCTGCATCGGCGACCATGCGCTCGACTACTTCGGCTTGCAGCATAAATACTTGCTCATTGATCTCCGTTGCCGCGCCAACCAAATGAAAGAGTAAAGGAGATGAAATGTTATAGGGCAAATTACCTACGACTTTGATCTGCTTTACGCCACTGGCTTTTTTTGCACGTGCCCAAGCCAAAAAATCAAAATTCAGGGCATCGCCCTCGGTAATCGTTAAGCCCGGTAAATTCTGCTTGCGCCAATATGCCACTAAATCACGATCGATCTCGAGTAAGTCCAAGCTCTCTAGGTTAGCCAATAAGGGCTTAGTTAGCGCCCCAAGGCCTGGGCCGATCTCTAAAACGGCCACATCATTAGCGGGCCCAATCAAGCTCACAATCGCATGAATGATTCCTTCATCGTGCAGAAAGTTTTGGCCGAAGCGTTTACGCGCCTGATGCATTGGCTAAAGAGGTCTTACGATGGAGTGCAAGTTGATATGCAAGGCGCAAAGCTTCAAGCATGCTGCCCGCGTCAGCTACTCCCATACCAGCAATATCCAGTGCAGTGCCATGGTCTACTGATGTACGAATAATCGGCAATCCAAGCGTGACATTTACGCCAGTATTAAAAGTAACAAATTTAAATGGGGCTAAGCCTTGATCGTGGTACATCGCTAGATACGCATCCACCCGATCCAGTGAGCGCAAATCAAATAGAGTGTCCCCCGGAAACGGCCCTTCCACTCGAATACCCGCTTGCTGCGCCTGCGCAATCGCCGGCTCTATCGCAGTACTTTCTTCTGAGCCCAAATAGCCGCCCTCGCCTGCGTGGGGGTTGAGGCCAGCGACCAAAATCCGTGGCTGAGCAATACCAAATTGACTCTTCAGGCCGGCGTGGAGAATTTCAATGGTCTCCAATACCGACTTGATAGTGATCTGAGCTGGAACCAAAGCAAGCGGCATATGGATGGTTGTGAGCGCGACACGCAATGGCAAACCGCGCTGTAAACCCATTAAACCGGCAGGTAAGTTGGCACATAGCAGCATTACTACGCGCTGTACTCCGCATGCGGCTGCCAAATACTCTGTATGTCCCGTAAATGCGATGCCGGACTGATTGATAACGCCCTTGTGCACAGGGGCAGTCACCATAGCCTGAAAACGCCCAGATTGACATCCAGCTACTGCAGAATCGAGTGTAGCCAGTACATAAGCTGCATTGCTTGCATCAAGTTGGCCTGAAAGAGCTGGCTTGTTCAACTTCACTGACTCTATCTGCAGGCGCGGATGCCTTAAGCCCTCACTAAAAAGGCTTGAGTCACCAATCAATGTGATGTGGGCATCCGCCTGCTCTTGCAAAAATGCCTGTGCTGCTTGAGTCG
>DAIPIK010000010.1:0-16067 GCA_036770845.1 Polynucleobacter sp.
CATCGCCTTCGTCGTCGCGAATTAAATCCAAGGCCAACCACTCAACAAAAAAGTTCGTCTTGGCCTGCACGTTGCGTTGATACAGTGTGTGCAACATGGCGTGGCCAGTGCGGTCCGCCGCAGCACATGCCCGCTGTACTGGCTTCTCGCCGTAATTTGCAGTGTGGCCACCAAATGGGCGCTGATAAATCGTGCCGTCGGGGTTGCGATCAAATGGCATACCGTAGTGCTCAAGCTCATAGACTACTTTCGGCGCTTCACGGCACATAAACTCAATCACGTCTTGATCACCCAGCCAATCCGAGCCTTTAATGGTGTCGTAAAAATGGTAGTGCCAGTTGTCCTCACTCATATTGCCGAGCGAGGCACCAATGCCGCCCTGCGCAGCAACCGTATGCGAGCGCGTTGGAAACACTTTAGTAAGAACCGCTACGTTGAGGCCGGCTTCCGATAACTGCAAAGAGGCGCGCATACCAGAACCACCGGCACCCACAATTACCGCGTCAAAGCGACGGCGGGGTAATGCTTTTTTAATCGCAGTCATCGTCTTACACTTTCCACAAAATTTCGGCAGCATAGGCCGCACAAGCGACCAGCCACAACATAGTCAAGGCTTGCAGGGTAAGGCGAATGCCTACCGGCTTGATGTAATCCATCCAAATATCACGAATGCCAATCCACGCATGATAAAAAAGGCTTAAGAAGGTTAAAAAAGTTAACAACTTCATTAGTTGATTACTAAATAACCCTGCCCATGCTTCGTAGCTTGCGCCACCAGAAATCAGATACGCGACCAACAAAACAACCGTAAACACCACCATGACTACCGCGGTGATGCGCTGAATAATCCATTCTTTAAGGCCGTAGTGGGCGCCTACAACGAGACGCTTTGGACCAATGTTATTTGTCGACATGAAGTTCTCTTTAGGTAATCTGAATTAAAACAAGCCAAACAATTTAGCGCCCACCGCTGCAGTTAAAGCGAGGCTCACGATCAATACAATGATTGCGGATTTTTGAGCTGCGATTTTTTCAACGCCAATTTCAAGGTCGAGTAGCAGGTAACGAATGCCAGCACAAAAATGGTGGAGGAAGCTCCAAATCAAACCAAGGCAAATCAGCTTGACTAGGATGTGATCAGTGAACGCCTGAAACTGCATGAAGCTCAGCTCGGACGCTAAGCTTTGATCGAACAAATACAAAATAAATGGGAGCAGCAAAAACAAGGCAGCGCCACTAATGCGGTGCAGAATGGATACCTTTCCAGCCCAAGGCAAGCGGTATTTAATTAGCTGGGCAAGGCCAATGTTGCGGTAAACCGGCTTGGCCTTTTTTACATCCTGATGGGCATCAACCATAGAGAGTCTCATTTGTGAGGTAAAGGTTAAATAAGGAGTAATGCTGTTGTGCAACATATTCTATTGGAAAACCCTGAAATGCATTTTTTTCTTTACACATGACTTAGTTCAACTTATTTTCATAATGCTGCTGGCGGGTGTCGTAATGCGCCCGTCGCACCTCGACTGGCTTATTCCCATACGTATAAGAAACCCGCTCCACCAACAGTAGTGGAGAGCCTGGCTCCAGTTTTAAATGCTTGGCAATCGTTGCCTCCGCTGCAATGGCTTTGATTTTCTCTTCCGCCCGAACCATGTGGGTCGCAAACTCACTTTCGTAGAATGCGTACAAGGGGCCAGGCCAGGCCACTAATCGATCGAGGGTCATGCCGCTAAAACGCGATTTAGGAAGCCAGATTTGCTCAAATACGGCAACGTGGCCGCCCAAGCTTTGCACGCGATCAATTTGAATCACCTGCTCGCTTGCCGGCAGTTTAAGTAACTGAGCAATTTTGGATGGGGTCTTTATCCCCTTGCAGGCTAAAAAATGGCTTTTAAGGGGGGCTTTTTTGCCGGAATCCGGCATCAAGCTAAAGAAGCGGTATTGCCAGGCCTCGCTGTGGTGGCTGGCAACAAAGGTGCCTTTGCCCTGATGGCGAACTAACAGGTTTTCCGTGGCCAGCTCATCTACTGCCTTGCGGACAGTGCCCTGACTAACCTCGAAACGGGCTGCTAACTCCATTTCACTGGGAATCGGGGCACCGGGTCGCCACTCACCGGATTGAAGGCTGTCCAGCAACAGCGCCTTTATCTGCTGGTACAAGGGGCTAAAGGTAGCCATTGGAGCGGTTGTTTCAGGCAAAGTAGTTCCAAAAAGGGTATTTAGGCTGACTAGTCTGCTGTCTTATAGAAGACATCATTGACAGTGTAAATGTAAACTCCATAAACTTGCAGGGATAATCTGCATCACAACACTGAAGCAACACTTTTTAACCTTCCTTTGGAGTTACTTGTAATGGCAAAAACCCCTATGCGCGTCGCGGTTACTGGCGCGGCCGGTCAAATCGGATATTCCCTCTTGTTTCGTATTGCCAACGGAGATTTGCTTGGCAAAGACCAGCCTGTTATTTTGCAACTCCTTGAAATTCCTGATGAAAAAGCGCAAAAAGCATTAAAAGGCGTGATGATGGAGCTCGATGACTGTGCATTCCCGCTGCTAGCCGGAATGTCTGCCCACCAAGATCCGATGACCGCATTCAAAGACATTGATATTGCCCTGCTAGTGGGTGCCCGTCCCCGTGGCCCAGGCATGGAGCGAAAAGACTTGCTCTCCGCCAATGCGCAAATTTTCACCGCCCAAGGCAAGGCCTTGGACGCGGTCGCAAAACGCACGGTTAAGGTGTTAGTTGTAGGTAATCCCGCCAATACCAATGCCTACATTGCCATGAAATCAGCCCCAAGCTTGCCGGCTAAGAACTTTACGGCCATGTTGCGGCTCGATCACAACCGCGCTCTGTCGCAAATCGCCGCCAAGGTCAACAAACCCGTTGCCGACATCGAAAAATTAGTAGTCTGGGGCAACCATAGCCCCACCATGTATCCAGACTACCGTTTTGCCACTATCGGCGGACAATCGGTTAAAGACATGATTAATGATGCTGCTTGGAATAAAGACGTGTTCATTCCAACCGTAGGCAAGCGCGGCGCGGCCATTATTGAGGCCCGCGGCCTATCATCCGCAGCATCGGCTGCAAATGCCGCCATCGATCACATGCGCGACTGGGTGCTTGGCACCAACGGCAAATGGGTCACGATGGGCATTGCTTCCCGCGGTGAATACGAGATTCCAGCAGAAGTCATTTACGGATTCCCTGTTGTCTGTGAGAATGGGGAGTACAAAATGATCGAAGGCCTTGAAATTGATGCCTTCTCGCGGGAACGCATGACCCACACCTTGAATGAGTTACTTGAGGAACAAGCCGGCGTGAAGCACCTACTTTCATAAGGAAACCAAGATGCATATCCCCTTTAAAACGCTGTTGATTAGTGCTGCCTTGCTCGTGTCGCACTCTGCAGTGCATGCTAAAGATCCAAAAGATACGCATGCTTGGAACTGCAACAATAACCATCAGTTAAAAACCATTGGGGATGGCGCTGGAAACATTGGCCTGGTTTGGAACTCCAAAACCTACGAAATGAAAAGAGAAGTGTCATTACCAGGTAGCTTGCGTTACAAGAATCACGACACCGGCTTGGACTTGGTCGTTTTAGGTAATAAGGCCATGCTGTTTAATATTCGCAGCGGCGTTCGTTTGGCTGATTACTGCCAAACGGCCGACATGAAAACCGGTAAAGAACCGCATTTATTTGCTAAAGAGTAATGTAGCGAGCAGTTTTTTGAAAAGAAGTAAAAAACCGAGGTTCGCCTCGGTTTTTTTATGCGCTCAGTTCAATCAATTAATGAAATAGGGGCTGCTGTGTTGGCGTATCTTCCGGCATCTCCGCGTGGACTACTTCGCCATGGCGATCTGGAAACAATGGCGCGCCACAGTCGTCGCAGAGCTCTGGACTAAACAAAACAGCGTGGCGGAAAACATCCTCCACTCCCGCCTCTTTTAGGGCATCGCATATCTTTTTAATGGGACTCTCATCGTCATTAATGTCATTGAGTGCATCGTTCGAGACCGTCTCGCGATCGTACATGGGCCAAATAACGCCGTACATCACGTCGGGCGAGCCCTTCAGACTAAATGCAATGCGGTACTCGTCTGCTTGCTCTTCACCAAAAGCGCCGACAACGCAGGACAGGCCATTCGGCTGGGCACCGATCGCAGTCTCCAGAAAATTAACGGCCGCCCGAATACTTAATGGACGTACTTGTTTATCCGCCAAGCGGCAGTTCGTAAAGTAGGCTTCGGGTAACAGCAAATCGAATTCACATCCAGGTAACAAGCTGGAAATGGGTTCGCGCATGGCGGTTTGCCATTCGATCAAACTGACGCCGCGCTCCTGCCTTACCGGCGGTTCGGCCTGCCAACGAAACAAAGGCGAGCCACTTGGAGCAGCAATGGCCGCAATAATAAAACGGGGATCCGCTAAGACCGCGATGGTTTCCGACATATTGCGTAGCTCCAGTTTCATTTCGCTTGCGGTGATTGCAGCGGTACCCAGAGCTTCCGTCAAAATGCGGGTTTGGCAATGCGAATGGGGCATCTGATCAATGCTGTAGAGCCATGGCACGATCGCGAGGCGCGTATCGTTTGCGGCAATCGATGAATGCATTGCCACGGCAACCGATTCAATCACCTTCACCGGCAACGGGCCCGACTGAATTTGATAGCGGGTATGCGCAACGATAGGTAAAGCCAGCAGCAACACATCCCAACTCTCCTTATCGATGGTCATGGTTTGTGATTCTGCTAGCGTCTCAGCACAATCAGCCAAGACCTCAAAGGCCACCGTATTAATGCGAAACGTTTGATCCAGCGCGGCATCAATCACGTTTTGATTTTGACTGGTCATCAATTTGAGTAGGCGCGCACTCAGACGCCCTTCCCAAAAACGATCTTCGATTTGGCTGCCTGAAGCAGCCAGTGAAATCGCATCCGCCACTAAGCGCTCGGCCTCAGGTGAGGCGCGCTGGGATGATTTAGAACGGTGAACGGTCATATTATTTTTTCTCTGCGCGGCGAAATACCGGTCGATCGGGTTTGGATTCGGCTGCGCTAAAGCGATAGCCTTCTAAATTAAAAGCACGCAAGTCAGCTGGATCGGTAATGCGATTTTCAACCGCAAATCGGGCCATTAAGCCGCGTGCACGCTTGGCATAAAACGAAATGATTTTGTACTTGCCATCCTTAGCATCCTGAAATACCGGAGCGATCACTGGAAAACCTAACTCCTTGGGCTGGAGTACTTTGAAATACTCTTCGGATGCCAGGTTTAATAAGAATGGGTTCTTTTTTTGCGAGGCCAATTGCTGTTTGACTGCATTGGTAATCCGGTCACCCCAAAATGCATACAAGTCTTTACCTCGGGCATTTTTAAATGCCGTACCCATCTCCAAGCGGTAAGGCTGCATCAAGTCCAGCGGCCGCAGCAAACCATATAGCCCCGATAAAATCCGCACATGGTCTTGGGCAAAATCAATGGCCTTGCTATTTAAGCTTGCGGCATCAAAGCCCTCATAGACGTCGCCATTGAAGGCAAAAATAGCCTGTTTGCTGTTTTTCTCTGTGAATTTACTTGACCAATCCCGAAAGCGTCCTGCGTTTAAGGCGGCCAGCGGGTCTGAAAGGCTCATCAGCTTCGCTACCGCCTGAGGCGATAAAGTCTTGAGGTCTGCAATCAGCTTGGCTGAATCAGCAACAAAATCAGGCAAAGTGGATTTTTTAACCCGGACTGGGGTCTCGTAATCCAAGGATTTAGCGGGTGAGAGAACGATCAACATGGCACAATTTAGAAATGGATTTCCCTTATTCTAGCGACAGAAGCTGCAGCACGAGATAAAGCACGCCAATGACACTGTTGCGCGCTGCTGCGCCCCTCACTCCTTCATTTCCATCGCGCCTTCCCGCGGTTGGCACTACCATCTTCACGGTCATGTCCACCTTGGCTGCCGAACACCAGGCCATTAACCTCGGGCAAGGTTTTCCAGACTTTCAATGCGATCCGGGTTTAATCAATGCCGTTAACCAGGCCATGGTATCGGGCCATAACCAATACCCTCCTATGCCGGGAGTACTTGAGCTGCGCAAAACCATTGCCAACAAAATAGAGCAGCTCTACAGCAAGTCCTACGATCCCGCTCTTGAGATCACCATTACCGCTGGGGCAACGCAAGCGATCTTCACCGTCATTTTGTCCTGCGTTAGTCCGGGCGATGAAGTCATCGTGATTGAACCCGCATTTGATTGCTATTTACCGGCAATTACCTTAGCCGGTGGCAAGGCCATTAGCGTGAGCCTCGATGTGCAACGCAATTCCGATGGCCTTGTGGATGCATACGCCATCCCATGGACTGCCCTAGCAAACGCAATCACCCCCAAAACACGGCTCTTACTGATTAATTCACCCCACAATCCGACCGGCATGGTGTGGCAACGGTCTGATCTGGATCGCCTGGCTGATTTGCTGAGCGACACAAAGGTATTGGTGTGCAGCGATGAAGTCTATGAACACATGGTCTTTGATGGACAACACCACCATAGCGCATCCAGTCACCCTGCCTTAGCAGCGCGCAGCTTTGTGGTGTCCAGCTTTGGAAAAACCTTTCATGTCACGGGCTGGAAAATTGGCTACGTAGCAGCCCCAGCCCCCCTCACCGCAGAGTTTCGGAAAGTACATCAGTTCAATGTGTTTTCAGTCAACGCACCGATGCAAGTCGGAATCGCGCATTATTTGTCTGACCCAGCGCACTATTTAGGGCTGTCGGCGTTCTATCAACGCAAACGCGACTTCTTTAGAACAGGCTTGGCCGGAACTCGATTTAAATTACTGCCTGCGCCCGGAAGCTATTTTCAGTGCGTCGATTACTCTGCACTCGGCATCCCACAAAGCGAGCTCAGCGAAGCCGAGTTCTGCCGTTGGCTAACCTGCGAAGTCGGCGTCGCGGCGATTCCGGTTTCGGCATTCTATGGCGCAGGAACCGACTCCAAGGTCATTCGGTTTTGTTTTGCCAAAGAAGAGAAAACCTTAGAAACCGCGCTGTCACGACTGCGCACAGTGTAGTGTTGATGCAAAACGAATGAATTGAAACGATAACGATGGCGAACGCGATGAACAAAAGTAAGAATTCAAATCAAAGCATGATTGATGTCTACAGTTGGGCAACCCCCAACGGACATAAAGTCCACATCATGCTCGAAGAGTGTGGCTACCAGCTTGGTCGCGATTGGCGTGCGATCCCAATTGATATTGGCAAGGGCGACCAATTTACACCGGCCTTTTTAAAGATTAGCCCCAATAATAAAATCCCAGCCATTACGGATCCCAATGGCCCCGACGGCAAACCCATTCATCTTTTTGAATCGGGCGCCATACTTTTATACCTTGCAGCAAAGACGGGACGCTTTTTGCCGAGCAGCACACGCGCAAAGTACGACGTCTTGCAGTGGCTGATGTTTCAGATGGGTGGCCTCGGACCGATGCTCGGTCAGAATCACCACTTTCGCTTGTACGCTCCACAGAAAATTGATTACGCGATTGAGCGCTACACCAATGAAGCGAAGCGCTTGTATGGCGTGTTAGATCGGCAGCTAGCCGCCAATCGGTATGTCGCAGGAAATCAATACACCATTGCCGATATCGCCATCTTTCCGTGGACCAATCGTTGGGAAAAACAAGGGATCGATCTTGCTGAATTTCCACACTTCAAGCGCTGGTTTGACTTAGTTGGAGGGCGGCCTGCAGTGAAACGCGGCATGCAAGTTTTAACGGATTTACGCAAACCCAGCTTTGATGCAACTGCAAATGAATTGTTGTTTGGCGCCTCGCAGTATAAAAAGCGCTGAGCAATAGGATAGAACTAAATTGAATACGCTTTACACCACGAAGGAAGCAGCATGAAAATTAAATCGGTTGGCATCATTGGTGCCGGCACTATGGGCAATGGCATTGCCCAAGTCTGTGCCGTCGCAGGATTAGACGTGGTCATGATTGATGTGAATGAGGTCGCCATTGATCGCGGTATGGCAAACATTCAGCGCAGCCTTGATCGCTTAATCAAAAAAGAAGCGCTAACAGAGGCGCAAAAAGAGCAGGCATTAAAACGCATTAAAGTCAGCACTGCGTATGCGGATTTAAAAGGCCTATCGCTGGTAATCGAGGCAGCAACCGAAAATCAAGCCATCAAAGAAACGATATTGAAGCAGATCGATGAAACCGTTGGTAAAGAAACGATTATTGCGACCAACACCTCCTCACTCTCGATTACGAAGTTAGCTGCCCTCAACTCCCTCCCAGAGCGCTTTATTGGCATGCACTTTTTTAATCCGCCACCACTCATGGCCTTAGTTGAAGTGATACGCGGCTTGCAAACCAGTGATCAGACTCACGATGCCATTATTGCGATGGCCAAAGCGATTGGCAAAGAGCCCATCACCGTTAAAAATAGTCCCGGCTTTGTTGTGAATCGCATCTTGCTGCCGATGATTAATGAAGCCTTCTTTGTTTTAGCCGAAGGGCTTGCGAGCGCGGAAGACATCGATGCCGGCATGAAACTCGGTTGCAATCAACCGATTGGACCTCTGGCACTCGCTGATTTAATTGGCCTCGATACCTGCCTTGCAATCATGGAAGTGTATTTTGATAACTTTAATGACTCCAAATACCGTGCCTGCCCTTTGCTGCGTGAAATGGTCGCGGCCGGGTATTTAGGCCGCAAAACAGGCCGCGGTGTCTATCACTACGACACTTAAATAATGGCAACCATCAGCACCCTACCGTCGATTGTTCGTATTTTGGGATACGGCGGTTTAATTCCATTTATTGTTTGCGCCATCTTGGTCCAAGTGGCTCCTACGCCCTTTGATTATGTCAGCGCTGAATCCCTGGCTGCTTACGGCGCTGTCATCTGCTCTTTTTTGGGCGCCATCCATTGGGGCGCTAACTTTCGGCACCTGGGCAATGTTGCCGATAGTGCGCATTTAGCAAGCGCTGGCGATTTGGGTGGATCTCGCTGGTTTGAACGAAACGCCTGGATCTGGGGCGTTATTCCATCCCTAGTAGCTTGGCTAGCTTTGCATGTTTATATTCCAGTGGGCTTGCTAATGTTGGCTGCCATGCTCTTAGTTCAGCGCGGTATTGATCAAAACACATACCAGTATTACTTTAGTAACAAAGCCGCGCTCGATGAATTCATGGTGATGCGCACACGCTTAACCGTGATCGCCACAGTCTGCCTGACATGGGCTGCCCTAGTCATGCTAGCGACCATGACGTGAGAGCGTATCAAGCCAGGATCGAGCTGCAATGAGCAACCTGTTTGAAACCAAACCGCCGCCGCCCTTAGCCGAGGCTTTGCGTCCAAGCTCGATTGCTGAGGTGATCGGTCAGTCGCATTTGCTAGCCCAAGGCAAACCTCTGCAACTGGCTTTTGCATCGGGTAAGCCGCATTCGATGATTTTGTGGGGGCCTCCGGGCGTTGGTAAAACAACTTTAGCCCGTCTTTCTGCAAAGGCCTTTGATCGTGAATTTATTGCCATCTCGGCCGTTCTTGCGGGCGTTAAAGAAATTCGGGAGGCAATTGAACAAGCCCAGCAAAACAATAATCAATATGGCAAGCAAACCATCCTCTTTGTGGATGAAATTCATCGCTTTAATAAGAGTCAGCAAGATGCGCTGTTGCCCCATGTGGAGTCTGGCCTGTTTACGTTTATCGGCGCCACCACAGAAAACCCCTCCTTTGAGGTGAATTCCGCCTTGCTTTCTCGCGCTCAAGTCTATGTACTCAAATCCTTAAGCGCAGAAGAGCTTGGTGTATTAATTCAGCGTGCCAGGGCCTATGCCATGCCGAATGTGGAATTTGATTCCGCTGCGATCGATGCCATCATCGCTAATGCAGACGGCGATGCGCGTCGCTTACTCAATGTACTGGAACAAATCCGCAATGCCATTTCGATTCCCGGGTCTACTACAACGGTCGTGGATCAAGCCTTTGTTGAAAATGCATTAACGAGCAATGGTCGTCGGTTTGATAAAGGCGGAGACCAGTTTTATGACCAAATATCAGCGCTGCATAAATCGGTACGCGGCTCCAATCCCGATGCTGCCTTGTATTGGCTTTGCCGCATGCTCGATGGCGGCGCAGATCCGCGCTATCTTGCTCGCCGCATTATTCGCATGGCATGGGAAGACATTGGCTTGGCTGATCCTAGAGCAATTCAACTCGCAAACGATGCGGCGGAGACCTATGAACGACTGGGCTCGCCCGAAGGCGAGCTAGCACTGGGTCAAGCAGTAGTCTATTTAGCCGTTGCAGCCAAAAGCAATGCCAGCTATGTCGCGTATAACAAGGCGCGTGCTTTTGCTGCGGCCGATCAAAGCCGGGGCGTACCCAATCACTTACGCAACGCACCAACAAAATTAATGCAGGAACTCGGGCATGGCACTGCGTATCGGTATGCGCACGATGAGCCCTATGGCTATGCCGCCGGTGAAACCTACTTACCCGAAGGGATGGCTGAGCCGCATTGGTACCAGCCAGTGGAGCGAGGCCTTGAAACTCAGATTGCGGAACGCATGGCTTTTTTACGCTCACTTGACGAAGCAGAGAAAAAATGAAAGCGCGTTTTTACTTCGACATCATTTCTCCGTTTGCCTACTTTTATGTGAAATTACGCCATCGCCTTGAGCCGCGTTTGCAAATCGAGCCGGTGCCCGTATTGCTCGGCGGTCTACTGCGCGGCGCGCACAATCACGGTCCCGGTGAAATCCCCGCAAAGCGCGCGTACACCTATCAAGCGTGTGTATGGCAAGCAGCGAAGTTGGGCATTCCCTTTCGGTTTCCGGAGCACCACCCTTTTATTACCGTTGCAGCGCAGCGCCTTTTAGTTCAGGAACAAGCAGACTGGCCCATGGTGGAGCGTGCGTTTGAGTTTGTTTGGGTACTAGGCAAGGATCCCAACCTACACTGGTCTGATTTTTGTACGCACCTCCTGTTGGACCCGAATACTCCACGCCCCGACAGCGTCGCAACCAAAGCAGGCTTAATTGCCAATACCCAAGAGGCCCTCGATCGCGGCGCCTTTGGCGTGCCTACTCTGGCGCTTGGAGAGCGGATCTTTTGGGGTGTCGATGCCATCGATTGGGTCATCGACTACCTCAATCACCCAGAGATGTTTGATCAAGCGGCCTATCAAACTGCCGCATCCCTACCCAACGGCCTGCCGCCCACACCAGCATAAGCGTCACGCAATACAATGGAATAGATCTGTATTTGCCATTCATTTACCACTTAGGAACAAGCATGCGCACCTCCCCTTTTCGCTCTTACCGTGCAGTGATAATCGCCCTCGCTGGCGCCTTTTGGTTTGCCACTGGCGCAGCCAAGGCAGAACCGCGCGTTGAGTTCAAAACCAATCAAGGTAGTTTTGTGGTGGATCTGGATTCGGCGAAGGCGCCCAAGACGGTTGATAATTTTCTGAAGTATGTTCAGAGCGGCTTTTACAACGGCACGATCTTTCATCGCGTGATCGATGGCTTTATGATCCAAGGCGGCGGCTTCACACCCGATTTAAATCAAAAGCCAACCAATCCACCCGTTGTCTCCGAAGCGCAAAACGGACTAAAGAATCAAACGTATACGATTGCGATGGCCAGAACATCGGATCCCGATTCAGCGACAGCGCAATTCTTTATCAATGTGCGTGACAATCAGGGCCTGGATTTCCCAAACGCCATGGGTAACGGCTATACCGTCTTCGGTAAAGTCATCTCTGGCACTCAAACCATTGACCGCATTCGTAAGACCCCAACCATGGTATCGCCAGCTCCTAAATTTGGACGGATGGCGGATGTACCATCCACCCCCGTTGTAATTGAGTCTGCGACCGTCTTAAAGTAATCTGAGACGCAGGCGGGTTTTGCGATGATTCTGCTAGACGATGTCGAGAGCGGCGCGACCAAACCTACCAGCCGCCTTTACCAAGAACCGATCGCACACTGGGCAGCATTTACTGCAGCCGAAATGGATGCCTGCTTTGAGGCGATCCAGTCGGCCTTAAAGGCAGGCCAGTATGTGGTTTGCCTCGTCGCGTATGAGTATGGGCAAGTCATTCATCGACTGCCCATCCATTTGGCTTCATCCTCCCCTACTGCTCCAGCCATACCGCTGATGCAAGCATGGGCATTTCGTTCGCCCAAATTTCTCACAAAAGCAGAAGTGGATGCCTGGCTTGAAATCCAGCTCGCTCAGTTAAAAGAGGATTCGCGTGTCAGTGGCATAGCATCCCGCACGGAATCCATTACGCAGGCGCAGTTCGAATCGGATGTCCTGCGGATTCAGGAATGGATACGCTGCGGTGATAGCTATCAAATCAATCACACGTACCGCATACAAGGGGAAATCTATGGTGACCCGCTCGCTTTATACACACGGCTAAGAGCGCGGCAACCGGGGCGTTTTGGCGCCTTTGTTCAAGAAGGCGACACCACCATTTTGTCGCAATCACCTGAACTGTTTGTGGAGCGGGATGGTGACTGTTTACGTGCTATGCCCATGAAGGGCACAGCCAATGCGCAAACCGAGAGTCCAGAGCAATTGGCCAGCGATCCTAAAAATCGTGCAGAAAATATCATGATCGTTGACCTCTTGCGCAATGATCTCAGCCGAGTTGCATTACCCGGTAGCGTCACCGTACCGAACTTATTTCATGTCGCACAGCATGGCAATGTGCTGCAAATGACATCGACGGTTGAAGCAAAAGCGAAACCTGATTTAAGTCTGCGAAACCTGCTCGATGCGGTCTTTCCGTGTGGCTCTGTTACGGGTGCTCCCAAAAAACGCAGTATGGAAATTATTCAGGAATTGGAAGACTCTCCTCGCGGCTATTACTGCGGCGCCTTAGGCTGGCTTGACCCGAATGGCGATTTTGCATTTAGCGTGCCGATTCGCACACTCACCCTCGAGGGAAACGACAGCGCTCTTCAAACCAAGTTCACCTTAGGTATTGGTGCTGGCATTACGATTGATTCCGATCCGAAGCTGGAGTGGCAAGAGTGTCAAACGAAATCCGCATTTGTCACCGAGATGCCCAGTGAACTGGGTTTATTTGAAACGATTCGCGTTGAGGCTCAAAAGCCACTTCGCTTTGCAGCCCACCTTGAGCGATTGCAACATTCAGCCTCAGTCCTGCGCATTCCATTTGTAGCGGCGCGTGTTATTGAGGCGGTCGAGCGAGCTTGCCTTGCGATCCCTAGCCTACTGCCCCACCGCTTGCGCATCGACTTACTTGCCGATGGCTCGGTTACTGCAGCAAGCCATGCATTGGAGCCGATTGCAAATGAAGTGACTATTTTTTGGGCGTCCAAGGTCTTGCCCGATGCAAATCAAGCCATCATGCAATCGAGCAATCTGTTGTTGGCCCATAAAGTGAATAAACGAACCCTGTATGACTTGGCATGGAAAAATGCCGTGGCACTGGGCGGTTTTGATGCCGTCTTTTTGAATGAGGCAGGCTTTGTTACCGAAGGCGGTCGAAGCTCGATTTTCATTCAGCCCAAAGGGTCAAATCAATGGCTTACACCACCACTATCGGCAGGGGTACTTCCGGGTGTGATGCGCCAAAGCCTGTTGGATGATCCGCAATGGGATACCCATCAAGCCACGTTCACAGCAGCTGATCTAGTAGATGCCGATCGCATCCTGGTTTGCAATGCCCTGCGCGGTGCGGTACCCGCCGTTCTGAAAGTCGGATAATCGAAGAATGAAACCCTTTCCAATGCAGTACTGCTCAAAATGCGGATCGACCGTGACATTACGCATCCCTGCAGACGATACGCGCGAGCGCCATGTATGCAATGGCTGCGCTACCGTGCACTACCTCAACCCGCGCAATGTGGTTGGCACTATTCCGGTATGGGGTGAACAGGTATTGCTCTGCCGCAGAGCGATCAAGCCACGCCATGGCTTTTGGACTTTGCCTGCTGGCTTTATGGAAATTGGCGAAAGCACCACCCATGGCGCTGCCAGAGAAACCTTAGAAGAAGCTGGAGCCCATGTTGAAATCGGCCCCTTGTTTTCATTAATCAATGTGCCACACGTTGAGCAGGTGCATTTGTTTTACCTCGCCAGCCTACCTACCCCCGAGTTCTCAGCGGGTGAGGAAAGCCTTGAGGTCGCGCTTTTTTACGAACACGAGATACCCTGGTCCGAGCTGGCCTTTCCGACCACGAAACAAACCCTGCAATGGTTTTTCTCCGACCGCACTGCGGGCCTGCTTGGGCCAGGCGCCGAGATTGCTGTTCGATCCCGCGATATTTTGCCCTCTGAAACCATTTGAGTAATGAATCAAATTGCCTGGCTAGGGCCTGATGATGCATTTCCTGATCCGGCAGTCACGCCCGATCCAGACCCCGAAGTATTGGGACTTTTTGCGGTCAGTGAACGCATCTACCCAGGACAGCTTGAAACTGCGTATCGACTCGGCTTATTTCCCTGGTATTCCGATAATCAACCGGTTTTATGGTGGTCGCCAGACCCGCGGATGGTGCTAGAGCCGAAAAACTTTAGGGTGAGCGACTCATTGCAAAAAACCATGCGGCAGTTTTATCACGACTCTACTTGCCATATTGAAGTCGATGGCGACTTTGGTGCAATTATGCGAGCCTGCGCCCTAAGCCCCCGCAAAGACCAGGATGGCACCTGGATTACCCATGAAATTGTGGATGCATACAGTCAGCTATTTGAAAGCGGCTTTGCCCATAGCATTGCAGTTAAGCAAGGTGATCGTCTGTTGGGTGGCCTGTACTGCGTTAGTTTTGGCCGCATGGTTTTTGGTGAATCCATGTTTAGTCGCCAACGGGATAGCTCTAAGCTCGCTTTGGCCTTGCTTTGCGCTTGGTGCTACGATCATGAGGTGCCGATGATTGATTGCCAACAAGAAACTGCCCACCTCCGGTCACTGGGGGGAGGCCCAATCCCGCGCACGCAATTTTTATCGCTAGCGCGCGATGCCATCAGGCAAAAGTCGATAGCTAGTCCATGGCGTTTTAATAAAACCGCATTGGAGCGCTGGCTATGAGCCAAATCAATGAGCTGCCGATTACTGCGCTGCAGTTTTATGCCACCGCATCCTATACCTGCAGCTATCTTCCACTGCAAACTGCACGATCACAAGTTGCTACGCCATCCCACCTAGTGCATAGCGATATGTACGGTGATCTCGTCAATGCAGGGTTTCGGCGCAGCGGACTATTTACGTATCGCCCCTATTGCGATCACTGCAATGCGTGCATTGCTACTCGCATACCGGTTGAACACTTTGTTCCAAATCGCAGCCAACAACGCGCGCACAATCAACATGCCAGCTTAGAAACCCACGTGCTGCACTTGAGTTACACGGATGAGCACTACGCGCTGTATCGCCATTACCAAGAGCAGCGCCACCATGATGGCGAAATGAATCGCGATGATCAAGAGCAATACACCCAATTTTTACTGCAAAGCCGAGTGAACTCGCGTTTGGTTGAATTTCGAGACGGGCCCGGGGACCCCGAGCCGGGTCGCCTGCGCATGGTTAGCATCATTGATATTGTCGAAGCGGGCATCTCTTCGGTCTACACCTTTTACGACACCACCGTAGCCAAAGCCAGCTATGGTACCTACAGCATTTTGTGGCAAATAGCGCAAGTCAGGCAACTGAAGCGGCCCTATCTCTATCTGGGTTACTACATTCAAGAGAGTCAGAAGATGGCATATAAGTCCAAGTTCAAGGCCATCGAAGGTCTCATCGATAACCTCTGGCAGCCCTTGCATACGCGATAATTCGTTTCATGTCCGCTTACTCCTTTTTACGTCCCGGGCTCTTTTGCCTAGATCCTGAGCAAGCCCATAATCTTGCTCTTAGCAGCATGGACCGCGCACATGCACTCGGCCTACTGTCTCACTTTGTACCCAAGCCCGTTATCGATCCACAGATATTCTGCGGTTTGCCTTTGGGTAATCGGGTTGGACTCGCTGCAGGCCTCGATAAAGACGGCAAGCACATTGATGCACTCGCGGCCCTGGGT
>DAIPIK010000011.1:0-7856 GCA_036770845.1 Polynucleobacter sp.
GGGCATTACGCTCGCCCATCAATAACTTTTCATAAAAATAATTATTGATGAAGAAAAACAGCAGTAGATAGGATGCTGATAAGGTAAGGCGCACAAACAAGGCCGCCGATGTCTCTTCAAACAGGTAGTTAACGCCATCGTATTTGGGGTCAGTCGCGGTAATAATTCGGAACGCGATTAATACGATCAAGCCAAACAATAAATACTGAATGAAGCGCAAATGAATCGATGAATCGACTTTTTTAGCTTGGCCAATCTCCCAGATTTGCCATACTGTCAGCGCGAATAATAGAAACGATACCGTCAGCAGGCGATACAAGTAGGGAGCTTGAATCGCCAGCAGATAGCCTAAAAGAGCAATAAATACAATAACCATGCCAATACTGCTGACAACCCAGTACCGCGTGAGGGGGCGACTGATGCTACGAAACAGGTAACCCGCAGTCAATAAGGAGAAGGCTAAGAAAGTACTACCAAAAAACAAAAATAGCGGTAAGCCAAAAGACCCAATCGCATAGCTCAAGCTGGAAAGCACGATCAAGGTCATTGAAATAATCCAATAGACTTTTACATCAGACCGAATATTCTGATTTCGAAAATCCGCATACGCATTGAGAGCAATGCCCAAGGCAAATACAGCGAACATTAAGTAAAAGATTTGGTTAATGTTCTGCATAAATTTACAGTGGCATTTTTGGGCAACTAATCATGACTACGAAATAAATCGTAATTATTTGGCTTTTTTTGGCAAGCCACCGAGGGTAGCGGCATCATTTAACTGCTCATCCACTAAATACAAGGTGCCGCCATAGTTGGCTTGCAAGTCGTAGCCCGATAGGCCGACGGTGTAAAAGGTAATGTTGGGATTGAGTGAGCGAATCGTACCCCCTGAACCAGCTGAAAAATTCGCATCCACATCCAAACCGCCGCGCTGGCCATCAATTGACGTTAATAAAAACTGATCGATTGCAGAGGTAGTTTTAAAAACAATGATTTGGTATTGATCTTGGTAGCCGGCACCCAAGCCCTCCCCAGTTTTAATGCTACGCAAGAAAATGGGTTCTTTACGGCGTTTGTCATGCAAGATACCCTCACCACGAGCAACGACGAGCAACACCACATTTACATTAGTCGTACTAAAGACCGCATATCCTGGCGCAGCCTGAATTTCTTTTTTGGCCGATGGATTTTGCTTATAAAAGGCAGCAAGCCCAGACTCGCCCATCTGCACTACGGTCATGCGCTGTTGCAGGATTTCGGCATCCGTGAGTGGCTTGCCGTCTTTGCCGGTAGACTGGCAACCAATCAGGCTCGCAAAAACCAAGCTACAAAAAATGCGGGGTAGTTTTAAAATAGAATTTACCTTGAAGGACTATAAAAAAGTCTTGGCGGAAGCTGTGAGATTCGAACTCACGGAGGACTTTCATCCTCGCCAGTTTTCAAGACTGGTGCATTCAACCGCTCTGCCAAGCTTCCCTTTTGTTGCGCCTTCAATTATAAGGAAGTTCATGGCTTAAGCCGAAAGTGCCATTCTTAAGCTTATTCTGCTCGTATTAGGCCATCGAGGTGCTTGGCAATCGCCAAAGATGAGGTCAGACCTGGCGACTCAAAACCATAGAGGTTATATAAACCTGCCAAGCCATGGGTACTTGGGCAATCAAACACAAAATCGCCTGCGGGAGCGCCTGGCGGCACAATCTTGGCACGCACACCTGAATAGTCTGGCATGAGTGTGCTGTCTTTTAAACTGGGCCAATAGCGCCGTACCGCAGCATAAAAAGCATCCCCACGACGGGGGTCGACCGAGTAATCGACTTCGGCCTCGGCTTCAATATCTAGCCACTCCACATCGGGGCCAAATTTAGCTTGCCCCGCCATATCGAGGGTCAAGTGAACGCCCAAGCCTCCGGGCTCCGGTATGGGATAAATCAAGTGCCGAAATGGGGATTTACCACTCAAGGAAAAGTAATTGCCTTTAGCAAAGTAGGCGCGTGGAATATGGATGGGATCGAGCCCCTCAATCGCTGTAGCGACTTTGGGCGCGCTCATGCCGGCGCAATTAATCAAAAGCGTGGTCTCAATTTGCATGGCCTCTTGCCCGCCAATCTCGAGCCGAAATCCACCTCCACCGAGGGCGGTAGCACGCAGCAAAGGCGATTGATAAGCTATCATGCCGCCTGCATCTTCAAAGCCGCCCAAAAGAGACAACATGTAACCGTGGCTATCCACAATGCCAGTTGATTTGGAATGCAGTGCAGCTGCACATCGCAACTGCGGCTCTAAGGCAATCGCTTCTTTGGCGCTGATCATCGAAATGCTAGGCACTTCATTTTCCTGAGCGCGATGCAACAGAGCCCGAAGGTCATCCAACTGGGCATCATCTGCGGCCACAATTAATTTACCGTATTGCTGGGTACCTACTTGGTGACTCCGACAATATTCATAGAGCATGCGATTACCGGCGACACACATGCGGGCTTTTAAGGAATTTTTGGGGTAGTAAATGCCAGCATGAATGACTTCGCTGTTGCGGGCACTGCTGATGGTGCCAAAGGCAGGCTCGCGCTCGAGCAAAATGGTCTCTTTTCCTTGCAGTGCCATTTCTCGGGCAATTGCCAAACCCACTACGCCTGCGCCGATCACAACGCAATCCAACCGCTCCATTGCTTTTCCTAACTCGATTTGAGGTGTGTCACTCTTTTTATGGCTTAAATCGTACCATTTTCAAGGATTTAGCGAATTTCCATACCCTTCTTGATAAAATCGGCAAATGCCTTTACAGCCCAATTCAACATCCAAAAATAGTCATACCGCAGTTAATGTCGTGCTTGATACCGCTTACCAAGGGGTTGATGCTCCTACTTGGGCGCACTTGTTTGCAGACGCTCGCCAATCTAAGCTCGAGGAGTTCATTGCTGATCTGTTTGCAGGCAAACACATTAATGTCAGCGAGAATCGCCCTGCGCTGCATTCAGCCCTACGTAATCTCCACCAAACACCGGTACTGATTGATGGTAAAGACGTGATGCCAGCCGTTGCTGCCGTATGGTCGCGCATCGAAGCCCTCTGCTCGCAGTGGATTGGTGTGACGGATGTGATTCACATTGGCATTGGCGGCTCGGACTTTGGTCCGCGCTTGGCGATTGAAGCGCTGGCGCATGTTCCTGGCATTACCAGTCGCGGCATGCGCATGCATTTCTTGGCCAACATTGATACTGCTGAGCTGTCCCGCATTTTGTCGCGCGCAGAAGCAAAGAGTACGCGAGTGATTATTGTTTCAAAGTCGTTCACGACACTAGAGACCACCATGAATGCCAAAGCAGTGGTGGCCTGGCTCAAAGACAGTGGTTGTAGCCAAAAAGACATCACTGGCGCTTTATATGCGGTAACTGCCAATGTCCCGGCTGCTAGTGCATTTGGTATTACCGAACAGAACATCTTCCCATTTTGGGATTGGGTTGGCGGCCGCTATTCCGTCTGGTCCGCAGTCGGTCTGCCGATTGCCTTGCAGTATGGTTTTCAGAACTTTCAAGAATTCCTGGCTGGCGCCGAGGCGATGGACTTGCATTTTAAGAATGCACCTCTTGAGGAGAATTTGCCCGTAATCATGGCCCTTGGATTGTTCCATCAGCAAAAGACCCGCGGCATTCGCTCGTACGCAGTCATTCCTTACGCTGATGCCTTGGATTGGTTTCCAAAATGGTTGCAGCAGCTCGATATGGAAAGCAATGGCAAGAGCGTCGATCGCGATGGCAAGCCAGTGCAATATTCTTCGCCAGTAGTATTTGGTAGTGCAGGTAGTAATGCCCAGCACTCCTACTTCCAGATGCTGCACCAAGGTACTGAAATCATTCCAATTGACTTTATTGCGGTGCGTGAGCCGATGAGCGATCGCCCCGAAGCAGTAGCGCACCACCGCATCTTGTTATCAAACTGTTTAGCGCAAGCGCAGGCCTTAGCCAATGGTAAAGGGGCAAGCAATCCCAATGACGTTTATCCTGGTCAGCGACCGAGTAACCTACTCCTACTACCCAAACTCAACGCGTTTTACTTGGGAGCCTTGCTTGCCCTGTATGAGAACCGCGCAGCTAGCCTTGGTGCTCTGTGGAATATCAATAGCTTTGATCAGCCTGGCGTGGAATACGGCAAGGTCTTAGCCAAACCCATTGAGAAAGCCTTAGCAAGCGATGCAAACGACATTGTCGCTAGCGAACACATCGATGCGGTGACTGCTGCACGAATTAATTTTTTGAATTCATAAAACCCAGGACTCGAAGTGCAACTCTCCCCTTCTATATTTAAAGCTTACGATATTCGCGGCATCATTGATCAAACCCTCAATGCCGATGTAGCGCGCTTGATTGGCAAAGCATTTGGCAGTGAGATGCGTGCGATTGGAGAAGATGTGATCGTAATTGGCCGGGATGGTCGCCTCTCCGGCCCTGAGTTAATTGAGGCCTTAACTGAAGGCTTACTGTCGACCGGCGTGGATGTGATTGATTTGGGGATGGTAGCAACACCGATGGTCTACTTCGCCGCCAATCACACCATTGATGGTAAGACACCCAAATCCGGAATCATGATTACCGGTAGCCACAATCCACCCAATTACAACGGCTTCAAAATGGTCCTGGGAACAGCTGCGATTTATGGTGAAAAGATTCAGGAATTGCGTAAACGCATTGAGGCCAAGCAATTTGCTAGCGGCCAAGGAACAAGAAGCACTTTCGATATTTTCCCGATGTACCTCAACTACATTGTGGGCGACATCACGATTGCTCGGCCGATGAAGATTGCGGTCGATTGCGGTAATGGTGTTGGTGGTGCATTTGCGGGCAAGTTATTTAGGGCTTTGGGTTGTGAAGTAGAAGAACTTTTTTGTGAGGTGGATGGACATTTCCCGAACCACCATCCTGATCCTGCGCATATTGAGAACCTACAAGACCTGATTAAGAACCTCCGAACTACCGATAATGAATTGGGTCTTGCTTTTGATGGGGACGCCGATCGTTTAGGCGTAGTCACTAAGGATGGCCAAGTGATTTTCCCGGATCGGCAAATGATGCTGTTTGCTAAAGACGTTTTATCGCGCAATCCCGGCGGGCAGATTATTTACGACGTCAAATGCACGCGTAACTTAGCAACCTGGATTACACAGCATGGTGGCAAGCCCCTCATGTGGAAAACGGGTCACTCTTTAGTCAAGGCCAAACTCAAAGAAACTGGGGCCCCACTTGCGGGTGAGATGAGTGGTCATATTTTCTTTAAAGACCGTTGGTTTGGGTTTGATGATGGTCTTTATACCGGCGCGCGTTTGCTCGAGATTCTCAGCAAAGAGAAAAATCCTAGCGATATCCTCAATAATTTACCGAATGCAATCTGCACACCAGAATTACAGTTGGTCTGCGCTGAAGGCGAGCCATTCACACTGCTTGAAACGATTAAGGCAAATGCCAAGTTCCCTACTTCTGAATCAATCAACACGATTGATGGTGTCCGCGTGGAGTATGCCGATGGTTTTGGTCTTGCAAGACCATCAAACACTACCCCAGTAGTAGTAATGCGTTTTGAGGCGGATAGCGAAGAAGCAATTAAGCGTATTCAGGCGGAGTTTAAGGTGGTCTTATTGGCCGCTAAGCCAGATGCAAAGCTCCCTTTCTAAAAAATCAATTTAAGCTAGCAAATTCACTTGTGCTTTGGTAGACCGGTTGCTTTAATAGCAATTGGTAAAAAAGACCCCAGCTCCCCCTCTTCATTTGTATAAAAGGATTACCGAAGTGCCAGCAGGCGGTCAAAAGTAATACCAAATGCTGAAAAGGCAACGCAAACAAGGTACTATTTCGTATGAATTCAGCTCCAGAATCACCGATTTCCTTTGAATACCCCCAACAAAATGCGGCGGGTGCCACCTGCGTAGCCCAAGCCTGGGCCAAAGTACCTGTCCACCTTCCTGCCACTGAAAAAGCAAATGTGATTGCCCGCATTAAGCAGCTCTTGATTGAGAAAGATGCTGTTTTAGTAGCGCACTACTATGTGGATGGCGAAATTCAGGACCTCGCCATGGAAACCGGTGGCTTTGTTTCCGACTCGCTGGAGATGGCGCGCTTTGGTAAAAATCACCCGGCCCGCAATTTAATTGTTTCGGGCGTGCGCTTCATGGGCGAGACCGCTAAGATCCTTAGCCCAGAAAAGCGGGTCTTCATGCCAGACCTTGAAGCGACCTGCTCCTTGGACTTGGGCTGCGATGCTTCTGACTTTGCGCAGTTTCGGGCATTGCATCCCGACCGCGTGGTGGTGGTGTACGCCAATACTAGTGCTGCGGTCAAAGCCCAAGCGGACTGGATGGTCACAAGTTCATGTGCCTTAGCGATCGTTCACCAGCTCAAAGAACAAGGTAAAAAAATTCTATGGGCACCGGATCGCCATTTGGGCAGGTACATCCAAGAGCAAACTGGGGCCGACATGCTGCTCTGGAACGGCGCCTGCATCGTTCATGATGAATTCAAGGGCGAAGAGTTGGCGATGTTGCGCGCAAAACATCCTCTTGCACAGGTTCTAGTCCACCCCGAATCACCCCAAAGCGTAGTTGATCAAGCCGACGTGGTGGGCTCGACCTCGGCCATGATCAAAGCCGTCGTCGATGGCAGCGCCTCGGAATACATCATCGCCACCGATAAGGGCATCTTGCACCGCATGCGCCAGCTTGCACCTAAAAAAGTCTTAATTGAGGCACCAACCGCCGGCGATAGCGCCACTTGCAAGAGCTGTGCCCACTGCCCTTGGATGGCCATGAATAGCCTCACCGATATTTTGCATTGCCTCGAAAGGGAGAGCGGCGAAGTATTTGTTGCAGAACCAATCCGCCAAGAGGCACTCGATTGCATTGAGCGGATGCTGAGCTTTACTAAGAATCATCCGGATTTATTGGCCAAAGCACAGCATGGTTTTGTAAAGAATATTGGCGTGGCATAAATAACGGCATAGGCAATGAAAAGCATTACCACTCAAAACGAAATTCTAGAAGCAGCACGTGCGCGCAATATCGCCGACGCCTTGGCGGAAGACATTGGTACAGGTGATTGGACCGCCCAATTGGTAGCAGCAAACAAACCAGCCCATGCCAAACTCATCGTGCGCCAAAGCGCTGTGCTATGTGGCATCGCCTGGTTTGAGGGCGTCGTCCATGCGCTGGATCCGAAGGCTGTCATTACTTGGCAGTATGCCGAGGGGGATACCATGCGTGCAGACAGCACTGTCTGCACCATTGATGCGGATGCGCGAGCCCTGCTATCGGCTGAACGTCCTGCGATGAATTTTCTGCAAACTTTATCGTGGACCGCGACCAGCACCCGAGCCCACGTTGATGCGATTACAGGAGCAAGCCCAAACCCTAAAGGCTGCGTCATTTTAGATACGCGCAAAACTATTCCAGGTCTGCGTCAAGCGCAAAAGTATGCCGTCCGTATTGGTGGTGGCCACAACCAACGGCTTGCCCTATGGCATGGCATTCTGATCAAAGAGAATCACATTGCAGCAGCGGGTAGTATTACTGCTGCGCTTAAGGCAGCACAGGCACTCAATGCGGGTGTCGATATTCAGGTCGAAGTTGAAAATCAGGCCGAGTTAGAAGAAGCACTTGCGGCTGGAGCAAAAAGTATTTTGATTGATAACTTCACTACAGCTCAAATGAAAGCCGCTGTTGCATTTACGAATGGTCGGGCTTTACTTGAGGCATCCGGTGGTGTGAACTTAGATCAATTGCGCGCGATTGCCGCCACTGGAGTTGACCGGATATCGATTGGCAAACTCACCAAAGACATCAGTGCGGTCGATTACTCGATGCGTATTCTGCAGTC
>DAIPIK010000011.1:7956-15639 GCA_036770845.1 Polynucleobacter sp.
TAATCGCGGCTGTAATGCAATCCCCTGCTCTCTCTGCGAAGTAAGGCCGAACGGACGATCAGTTCAGCGCACTCCAATAAGTTACGCAGCTCAATCAAGTCACGCGTTACCCTAAAGTTGCTGTAGTACTCCTGCACTTCATTGCGTAACAGTTCAATGCGGTGCAATGCGCGCTCGAGGCGCCGGTTAGTACGAACGATACCGACGTAGTTCCACATGAGGGAGCGCAGCTCATCCCAGTTATGGGCAATGACCACCTGCTCATCAGCATCCTCGACTTGGCTCTCATCCCAGAGGGGCAAGTTTGGTAGTTGGGGTGTTTGGGCTGTGGCAATATCGCGCGCAGCAGCTTTACCAATGACAACGCATTCCAATAACGAATTGCTTGCCAATCGGTTAGCCCCATGCAAGCCAGTATAGGTTGCCTCACCCACCGCATACAGCCCGGGTAAATCGGTCTTGCCGTGTAAATCCGTTACAACTCCGCCGCAAGTGTAGTGTGCCGCCGGCACCACGGGTATAGGCTCTTTCGTAATATCCAAACCAAGGCTTAAACAGCGGGCATAGATCATCGGGAAATGCTCTTTGATAAACCCTTCACCTAAATGCGTCGCATCGAGGTTGACGTAATCGAGGCCGTGTTTTTTCATTTCAAAATCGATGGCACGGGCCACAATATCGCGCGGCGCTAACTCATTGCGTTTATCGTGCTGCGGCATAAAGCGCGTACCATCCGGCAACTGTAATGTGCCTCCCTCGCCACGCAGGGCTTCCGTAATCAAGAAAGTACGATCGCTGGGGTGATACAAACACGTTGGATGAAATTGAATGAACTCCATATTGCCGACGCGACAACCCGCACGCCAAGCCATAGCGATGCCGTCACCGGTCGCCGTATCGGGGTTACTGGTGTAGCGGTAAACCTTCCCAACGCCACCCGTGGCTAATACAACGGATTTAGCAGCAATGGTTTGTACTTGATTGGTATTGATGTCCAGCGCATACACGCCATAGCAGCGGTTGGGACGATTGCGTTTTTCTTTGGCGCCAAGGTGGCGATTGGTGATCAAATCCAGCGCAATCCAATGCTCCAAAATGGTGATGTTGGGGTTGGCTCGAGCGTGATCCAGTAATACCTCGTGAATCGCCTTGCCAGTCGAATCCGCTGCATGGGCAATACGACGCTGACTATGCCCGCCCTCCCGCGTGAGGTGCAAACCCATTGGACCATCTTTATCGGTAGTAAAGGGCACCCCTTGATCGACCAGCCACTGAATTGCTGCTGTACTTTCTTCTGCAATGTAACGCGCAGTCGATTCCACCACCAAACCTGCACCCGCATTCAGGGTATCGCTTACATGCGCATCAATGCTGTCATGCTCTTTGTCGACTACCCCGACAATGCCGCCCTGCGCCCACGCGGTAGCGGATTCGCTTAAGCCACGCTTGGCCATCAAGACTACCTTTTGGGTTTTGGCCAAATCCAAGGCCACCGTGAGTCCGGCTAGGCCAGCACCAATGATGAGGACAGGTAAGTCTGCTGCATCACTGTGGTGGATGGTTTCGGCTGATTTGGCTTTAGTAGTCATTTCTCAATTTTACGGCGCAAGCGCTGCTAATGCAGCGTTCTCTATAAAAGAAAGAGGCCTCGCTGTTAACGAGGCCTTTGATCCAACTTCCTGACTTGCTTGATGAACCAAACCTACTTCATCACGCTGGAACCGCTGCTTTACCTTTGGGGTCGTTGGTGCCGTAACCAATCTTGGTTGCGGCCTCGCCACCTTTGGTCACTGCGACTGCACAGTACTTAAACTCCGGAATCTTTCCAACTGGATCGAGTGCCGCATTGGTGATGAGGTTGGCGGCCGCTTCGTAGTAAGCAAACGGAATGAAGATCACACCACGTGGCGTACCGTCATCCCGCCGTACATGAATGCCCACCTGACCACGGCGTGAGGCAACGGTGATCACATCACCTGCCGTTACGCCTAGCTGCGTCATATCAGCACCATTCATCGACACGGTAGCCAAGGGCTCGATCGCATCTAAGATGGTAGCGCGGCGCGTCATACTGCCGGTATGCCAATGCTCTAACTGGCGACCGGTAATGAGGACATAGGGGTACTCACTATCGGGGCGCTCATTCGCAGGAATGATGTCGGCTGGTACAAGTTTCACTTTGCCGTCCGGGGTAGAGAACGCATCGTCAAACACAATCGGACGACCTGGATCATCTGCCGACAAGCAGGGATAGGTCACGCTGGATTCTTTTTCGAGTCGCTCCCAGGTAATGCCATTAATCGCTGCATGCATTGCTTGACGCATTTCCTCGTAGACCGCAGCAACACCTGCCTCTGGACCTTGGTAGTTCCAGTTCAGGCCCATGCGCTTAGCGATTTCTTGAATGATCCACAAATCGGGCTTGGCATCGCCTGGCGGGCTGACGGCGCGCTTACCCATCTGTACCATGCGATCCGTATTGCTAACGGTGCCGGTTTTTTCTGGCCATGCGCTCGCTGGTAACACGACGTCTGCCAACAGTGCGGTTTCCGTCATGAAAATATCCTGCACCACTAAATGCTCGAGGGATGCCAAAGCATGGCGAGCATGATTCAAATCCGGGTCGCTCATCGCGGGGTTCTCGCCCTCGACGTACATCCCGCGAATCTTATGGGGGTCGCTATCAGGGGCTGTGATCTTGTGCATGATCTCAACCACGGTATAGCCGGGCTTTTTATCCAGCGGGCTATCCCAGAACTTCTCAAACCACGCATGTGCTTCGGCATTGTCGACACGCTGGTAGTTTGGGAACATCATTGGAATCAGGCCTGCGTCACTCGCGCCCTGCACGTTATTTTGACCACGCAACGGATGCAAGCCAGAGCCTGGCTTACCAATTTGACCGGTAATGCTCACGAGTGCAATTAAGCAACGGGCATTGTCCGTGCCGTGAATGTGCTGACTCACGCCCATGCCCCACAAAATCATTGCCGACTTAGTGGTAGCGAACTCACGCGCAACCTCGCGTAAGGTTTCTGCCGGAATGCCGCAAATCGGCGCCATCGCTTCTGGACTATAGCCTTTAATGTTTTCTTTTAAGGCTTCAAAGTTATTCGCGCGATCACGAATAAAATTCTCATCGCATAAACCCTCTTCAATTACCGTGTAAATCATGGCATTGAGCATCGCTACATCGGTATCGGGCTTGAACTGCATCGTGCGCCAAGCGTGTTTACCAATGTCGGTAATGCGCGGATCGCAGAGCACAATCTTGGCGCCCCGCTTGGCCGCATTCTTAAACCAGGTTGCTGCCACCGGGTGGTTTGCAGTCGGGTTCGATCCGATCAAGAAGAGCAGGCTGGAATGTTCCACATCGTTCACCTGATTACTCACCGCGCCCGAACCGACACCCTCGAGCAATGCAGCAACGCTGGATGCATGGCACAAGCGAGTACAGTGATCGACGTTATTACTACCAAAGCCAGTACGTACGAGTTTTTGGAACAAATAGGCTTCTTCGTTACTGCCTTTGGCTGAACCAAAGCCAGCGAGCGTCTTGTTGCCATGCTGATCGCGTAACTGCTTTAACTTTCCAGCCGCTAAATCCAAAGCTTCTTCCCAAGTAGCTTCACGGAAAATACTGGACCAATCTTCTGGATTCTGAATCGCATGCTCATCTTTTGGAACGCCAGGCTTTCGAATCAAAGGCTTAGTTAGGCGCTGTGGATTATGAATGTAATCCATACCGAAGCGGCCCTTCACGCAAAGGCGATTGTGATTGGCTGGGCCGTCACGGCCTTCCACGCTGACAATCTTTTCGTCTTTGACGTTATAGGTAATTTGGCAACCGACTCCGCAGAATGGGCAGACCGAATCCACCTTGCGATCCACGGTTTGCGAACCAATCAGGCCTTTGGGCATCAATGCACCCGTTGGGCAAGCCTGCACGCACTCACCGCAGGCTACGCAGGTGCTCTCACCCATCGGATCGCTCAAGTCAAACACGATCTCGCTGTGCGCGCCGCGCATTGCGTAACCGATCACGTCGTTGACTTGCTCTTCACGGCAAGCGCGCACGCACCGATTACACTGAATACAGGCGTCCAAGTTGACCGCCATTGCCGGATGCGAAATATCCGCAGCCGGCTGTTTGCGACGCAGCGCCTTTAGTTCTGGTCGAACCTGAACATCGAGGCGCGTGGCCCAGGTGCTTAGTTCGCCGTGTTGTTGTTGGCGCTGTTCTTCGTCGCTGTCTCCTACCCACTTATACCCTTCATCTGGCATGTCCGATAACAACATCTCCAGTACTAATTTTTGGCTCTTAAGAGCACGTTCGCTATTGGCTTTGACATCCATGCCCGGCGTTGCACTGCGACAGCAGCTGGGCGCTAAGGTGCGCTCGCCGTTGATCTCCACAACGCACGCACGGCAATTGCCATCGGGACGGTAGCCGTCTTTGAAACACAAATGGGGAATATCCACACCATGGCGTTTAGCCGCCTTCAGGATGGTCTCACCCTCGTAAGAAATGATTGTCTTGCCATCAAGCTTGAACTCCACCGTTTGCAACTGGAGTTCGTTTGGATTTACAGGGGCGTTCATTTAAGCGACCTCTTCTGGGAAGTACTTCGCAATGCAGCGAATCGGATTAGGGGCTGCTTGACCAAGGCCGCAAATGGAGGCATCGACCATCACCGTGGCTAAATCTTCTAGCGTGGCTTTATCCCATGATTTAGCTTGCATGAGCTCCGCTGCCTTGCTAGTACCCACGCGGCATGGCGTGCATTGGCCACAACTCTCATGCTCAAAAAAGTGCATGACGTTCAGAGCCGCATCGCGCGCCTTGTCTTTATCGCTAAAGACCATCACCGCAGCAGAGCCGATGAAACAACCGTAGGGCTGCAAGGTATCAAAGTCCAGTGGAATGGTATTCATGGTGGCAGGCAAAATACCGCCCGAGGCGCCGCCAGGCAAATACCCATAGAAGCGGTGGCCGTCTTGCATGCCGCCGCAGTATTCATCAATCAGTTCCTGAATGGTGATGCCGGCTGGGGCTAATTTGACGCCAGGCAGCTTCACACGGCCACTCACGCTAAAGCTGCGTAGACCTTTGCGGTCATGGCGACCGTAGCTGCTAAACCACTGTGGGCCGCGCTGCACAATGTCGCGCACCCAATACAGGGTCTCAAAGTTATGCTCTAAGGTTGGGCGACCAAACAAACCGACTTGTGCAATGTAGGGTGGACGCATGCGGGGTTCGCCGCGCTTGCCTTCAATACTCTCGATCATTGCTGACTCTTCGCCGCAAATGTACGCACCCGCGCCGCGGCGCAGTTCAATCAAGGGCAACTTACATGGGGGATTTGCTTGGAGCTTGGCAATCTCGCGCTCGAGCAACTCACGACAGCCGTGGTACTCATCGCGCAGGTAGATATAACAGGCATCAATCCCAACCACGTTGGCTGCAATCAACAAACCTTCTAAGAAACGATGCGGATCGCGCTCTAAATACGTGCGGTCCTTAAATGTGCCGGGCTCACCTTCATCGATGTTGACGGCCATGAGTTTGGGTGCAGGCTGATCTTTAACAATGCGCCACTTGCGCCCCGCCGGAAATCCTGCGCCACCTAAACCGCGCAGACCAGAGTCTTCCATGGCTTTGATAATCTGCTCGCCATCCTGTTTGCCACTGGCAAGTTCCGCAGCCAAGGCGTAACCGCCTTTAGCGCGATAGATCTCATAGCCGACATAATCGGGCGATACGGTTTGATCATGGCCTTGGGGCGATACGCCTTTTTCTGCCAAATCGGCTGGCTCGAAATTACCGCTATCGCTAGCTAAGGGGTGGGATAACTGCTTGTTGGCTACTGCTGCCGCAACCGTCTCTGCGGTCGCAAATAAAACCGGGTATTGATGCACCACCGCTACTGGCGCTTGCTCACAGCGGCCAACGCACGGCGCTGCAATCACTTTGACTTTTGGATTACCTAAGATCGTAGGCAACCGGCTCAAGAGTGTTTTTGCACCAGCGAGTTCACATGAGAGGCCATCGCATACCCGTACCGTGATGTCGGCAACTGGATCATCGCCGCGAACCACTTCAAAGTGGTGATAGAAGGTGGCGACTTCATACACTTCGGCCATCGGCAAGTTCATTTCTTTTGCGAGAGCAACCAAATGGCGATCATGCAATGCACGGTAGGCGTCGTTTAATTTGTGTAAGTGTTCGATCAAGAGATCACGGCGGTGTGGCGCCTCACCAATTAGCTGGCGCACTTCGGCAATCGATGCATCATCGGCTTGACGGCCCTTTAACTTGCTTTTGCGCCGAATGGTTTCCCGTAAATCATTAACCGTTGCAAGTGCAACTGCTTCGACCGCTTCGGATGGCTTGGGGTGATTCATAGTCTATTGATCTCTAATCTCGGTTGGAAATAGCCCCGCGCATGCGCAAAACCATTTCGTTTGCATGATTTTGGTGGATTTATAAGAGCAAGTCCTTGACGGCGCTCAAGAGCCTTTTGTAGGGGTAATACTACGGGTTTACCCTAAATATAGAGAGTACCAAAAACTGCTTAGATCAGGCTAGGCTTTGGCGTCAAATCCGATGGGCGGCTGTAGTCCATATTGCGCTCACGAACCCGTGCCCGAAAGCAGTCCTCGTAGCCTGCGCTACCGATGCTCCAACCGATTGAGGTGCAATCGTCGCGGGCCGCAGACTCCACCGTACCGCAGCCACTCAGACTGAGGGCAATCAAGGCAGCTAGGGAGAGACGTGAAAAGATGGATAACTTCATTTGCGCAAGTCTATCACCCCAGAGGCATTAGAGCCTACTTTGCACCCAATGCAATTTCAAGCGGAATCCCTTCTCGCTGGGCCGTCACCGCTTTGGGCGCGCCCAAACGGATGCGCTCACCTAGGGCTGGATGGGATTTCATCATTACTTCTTGCGCTAGGCGTGCCCGCGCATCGCCCAAAGCCTGCAACTGCGCATCACTTACTGCAAATTGGGTAATGAGTTCTTGGCGTAATTGTTGGTAACGCTCTGCGTTGTCTGGCAAGGTCAAAATCCGCTGGGTTAATTTAATGCGACCTATTTCAGCGGCATACGCTGATTTAATCCCGGCTTGGATGCGCTTATCGGAGAGACTTGGCATAGGCAATGGCGCGCTCGCCTCAAGCTTAAATCCCGATGCAGTCAAGATTGCTCGATCCGCTCTCGCCCGCGCCAGCTCCTGGCGATCTAGTTCAGGGTCGTAAGTCCCAATCAACTCCATCGTGGCATGGGGTCGCTTGACGAGCAAATCACTAAATTGCGTAAAGCGCTCTTGGTCCGCGGGCAAGAATGCGGCCTCGCCGGCAATCGCATAAATCGCTGGGTCGCCCTGCATGCCAAGTAAAGACGCAAGCGCACGAAATGGCGCCGTCACTACATTAGTCAGTACCGTGCGGACGGCTTGCCAAACCAGCCCAGCCGCGCTGAACTCCGGTGAATTGACATTACCTGCAATATCGATCTTCACATCAATCACATCATCCGAATCTTCCAGCAAGGCAACGGCTAAGCCTAAAGGCAGGCGCTTACCCGTGAACTCAGGCACTTCCTCGCCGAGCTCAATCTTTTTAATTACAAAACGATTTTGACCATTGAGCTGCCCTTGGGCCGATTTGTAATTGAGCGT
>DAIPIK010000012.1:0-15304 GCA_036770845.1 Polynucleobacter sp.
ATTATTTCTTCTATTGTGTTAAATAAGTTAGTGTTTACTCCTAATTTTGATCAATATCCATAATGCCAGCCTCCACAAAAGAGAAGAAACTGCGATGACTGACGATGCAATGGTCTAAAAGTCCGATCGCAACGAATTGCAGTGCTTGCTGCAGGGTGCGCGTTAATTCGATGTCCTTTTTGCTGGGGTAGGGGTCGCCGCTGGGGTGGTTGTGGGCCACAATCAGGGCGCTGGAATTGCGGATCAAGGCTTCTTTGACGATTTCGCGGGGGTAGATGGCCGTCTGCGCCACGGAGCCCCTGAAAAGCTCCTGACATTCAATTAAGCGATTTTTAGAGTCCAAATGAAGGCAGAGAAAGACCTCATGGGGCAGTTGCCCGATTTTGGCCTGAATCAGCTCCCGCATTTGGGCTGGCGAACCCAAAACGGAGTCGTGCATCAGTTCATGCTCCAAACTGCGTTTGACTAGTTCATAAGCAGCCTGAATTTGCGCCCATTTGGATATTCCCATGCCGTAGCAACGGGTAATTTCCTCGGCGCTTGAGTTAAGTAACCTAGGGAGGCTGCCAAAAGTGCCCAAAAGGTCTTGAGCAAGGGTTACAGCGGTTTTTCCCTTTACGCCGACCCGCAGGAAGATCGCCAGCAATTCAGCGTCTGAGAGCGCCTCAGGGCCGCTAAGGCGCAGTTTCTCACGGGGTTGCTGACCTTTGGGCCATTCGGAAATCGGAGAATGCACTGCGTTCGCCGGTCTAGCTACAATATTCCGATGACTACGCAGACTGTTCAATCCGACTCCTACTTGACCCTCAACTACCGCTTGGTTTTGCCTGGTGGGGAGGACTACATCAACACCTTTGAGGACAACCCGGCGACGGTGATGTTTGGTACTGGTCAATTTGCCCCCTGTTTTGAAAAGGCACTATTCGGTATGACGACCGGAGAGCGCAGGACAGTGGTGATTCCTCCCGAAGAGGGCTTTGGATTGCACAAGCCAGAATTAGTACAGTGGGTCACGATGGATACCCTCAAAGAAAATACCGATGAAACCCCGAGCTTTTCTCCTGGTGATGTCATTGAGTTCAATGCCCCCAGCGGCGCTCAATATGCCGGTGTCTTGCAATCGATGACGGATGAGGGGGCGTGGTTTGATTTCAACCATCCTTTGGCCGGCAAGCCCATTACGTTTGAAGCAGAAATCGTAGCCATTTTGTAGACCACTATGAGCCAAATCGATCAATCCGAAATTTTGTTGGCCCAACCCCGGGGATTTTGCGCGGGTGTTGATCGCGCAATCAACATTGTGAATGAGGCCTTGAGCCGCTTTGGTAAGCCCATTTATGTGCGCCATGAGATTGTGCATAACAAGTATGTGGTGGATGAGTTGCGTACCAAGGGCGCGGTATTTGTGGAAGAGTTGGCGGAAGTGCCACGCGGCGGGATTGTGGTGTTTAGTGCTCACGGCGTTTCGCAAGAAGTCAGACGTGATGCCGAAGCGCGTGGCTTGCAGGTGTACGACGCCACATGCCCACTCGTCACCAAGGTGCATTTGGAAGTAGTCAAGATGTGCAAAGAGGGCTTTACCGTCTTGATGATTGGTCATGCCGGCCATCCCGAGGTAGAGGGCACGATGGGCCAAGTAGGCCAAGGCATTATCTTGATAGAGGATTTGGAGGACGTAGCCAAACTCAATTTCCCGACCGATGAAAAGGTAGCCTTTGTTACCCAAACCACCTTATCCGTCGATGAAACAAAAGAAATTGTCGATGCCCTAACCAAAAAGTTCCCCCATATTTCAAAGCCACGCAAACAAGATATTTGCTATGCGACGCAAAATCGCCAAGACGCCGTTAAATTCATGGCGCCACAAGTCGATCTCGTTATTGTGGTGGGAAGCAAAGCAAGCTCGAACTCCAATCGCTTGCGGGAACTATCTGAAAAGTTAGGCGTACCTTCCTACATGGTGGATGCACCAGAGCAGCTGGAAGAAAAATGGTTTGAAGGAAAAAAACGCATCGGCTTAACCGCAGGCGCATCTGCACCAGAGAGCCTAGCGCAATCGATTGTTGCCCGGATTCAAGAATTTGGGCCGCGGCAAATTCGGTCCTTGCCTGGCATCGTGGAAGACGTTACTTTTTCACTGCCAAAAAACTTAACAAGCTGAGTTTTTAATGGACCTGCTGTAAGAGGCCACGCAGCATACCGCACATCTGCGCAATCTCCGCATCCGTTACCGCCAGCGATGGCATAAAGCGCAGTAAATTAGGTCTTGGGGAATTAATTAGCAAGCCTTCAGGACCCTGATCACGGGCCATCTCAACCAGTTTAGGGCCAATGTCCTTGCCCAGCATCAGGGCTCGCAATAAGCCTTTACCGCGTTCACCTTCGAGATTAAATTCGGTTGCAAGGGTTTGCAGTTCACGGCTCAGCAATTCACCTTTGCGAACAACCTCATCTAAAAAGCCAGGAGCGAGCAGCTGCTCGATCACGCTGATACCAACCGCAGTCATCAGTGCGTTGCCGTTGTAAGTACCGCCTTGATCGCCCGGAACAAAACAGGCAACTTCCTCGGTTGCTAGCAATGCGGCCAGAGGAACGCCACCACCAATACCTTTACCTAAGGTCATGATGTCGGGTTTGATGTTGTAGTGCTGGTAGGCAAATAGTTTGCCGGTACGCCCACAGCCTGCTTGAACTTCATCAACGATGAGTAGTACCTTGTGCTCGTGCGTCAATGCGCGCAAGCCTTCCATAAACGCAGTCGTAGTAGGTATCACACCACCTTCACCTTGCACTGGCTCAACCATCACCGCTACGGTTTTATCGCTAATCAATTTTTTAACGGACTCGAGGTCATTCAATTCTGCTTTTAAAAAGCCAGGGACTTGAGGCGCAAACATCGTATCCCAGCCCGGCTTACCGGAGGCGCTCATGGTTGCCAAAGTTCTGCCATGAAAGGAGTGCTCAAAGGTAATGATTTCGTGCGCGCCAGACTTGTGGAGTTGCCCCCATTTGCGGGCTAATTTAATTGCACCTTCATTAGCCTCGGCGCCGCTATTAGCAAAGAAGACGCGATGAAAGCAGCTGTGTTCTGTGAGTAGATTCGATAGGCGAATCATCGGCTCGTTGTAAAAGGCGGGGCTTGGATTAATTAATTTACGCGCTTGGGCATTCATCGCGGCGATCATGCCGGGATTACTATGACCTAAGCAATTGACAGCCCAGCCTTGCAAAAAGTCGAGGTAGCGTTTGCCGTTGTGATCCACTAACCAGGACCCCAGGCCTTCGGTCATCACGAGCTCAGGGCGCTGAGTGATGAACATCACGGAGTGACTGTCCACCGCAGCTGAGCTCAGTGGAGTAGAGGGGATGTCGTGCGGCTTATTCATGGCTCCATCATACAAAAAGGCTGGGATTGCTGCAGGGGTTTTTCGGATTAGGCGCTTGCAGGAAGTAAATCAGCTGCAGTGGTAAACGAATCAGCAAAGAAGGCATCGCTAGGTAATTGGCATGCCGCGACAAAATCAGCACGTGCTGCGTTGACCACGACGGGCGCGCCGCAGGCATAGACTTCAACACTACGCATGTCAGGGAAATCAGCCATGGCCGCCTGGTGAACAAAGCCGTCTCGGCCAGTCCACTGGTCTTCTGGCAGCGCATTGGAAACAACCGGAACGTACTTAAAGTGGGGCATGCTCTTGGCCCAGCTGCGACAAAGGGCATCTAAATACAGGTCATGCGGCCGGCGTCCACCCCAAAACAGGGTCATTGGGCGCTCTATTTTTTTGGCTTGCATGTGTTCGATGATCGATTTGATAGGCGCGAAACCGGTTCCTGCGGCGACAAAAATAATGGGGCTGCTGCTGTCTTCGCGCAAAAAGAAGCTGCCCATGGGCCCCTCAAAGCGCAAGATATCTTTTAACTTGAGTGCGGATTTATCGGGCACCCCAAAGACAAAATCGGTAAATAGACCGCCAGGGGTATGGCGAATATGCAGCTCCAGCGGGCCTTCAGCCTCTGGCGCCGAGGCTATCGAGTAGGCGCGCCGCTGCCCGTCTTTGAGAAGAAATTCAAGGTATTGACCCGCTAAAAACTGAAAGCGCTCGGCAGCCGGCAGTTGTAACTTGAGGATCGCAACATCAGGACTAGGGCGTTCCATTTCATTGACGCGGCAGGGGACTTTGCGAATCGATAGATCACCAGCGCCCTGCACCTCACGCACCGCAATCACCAGATCGCTTTGCGCGTGAGCACAGCAAAACAGGGCATTGCCTGCCGTCTTTTCAGCGGCAGTGAGAGCGCCTTCATTATGGTTGCCATGACTTACCGAGCCCTCGGTAACTTGACCTTTGCAGGAGCCGCACGCGCCATTTTTGCAACCATAGGGCAGGGTGATGCCTTGCCGCAGGGCAGCTTGCAAAATAGTTTCATCCGGGCTGGCATCAAACTGTTTGCCGCTGGTTTTCAGAGTAACTTGGTAAGGCAATCTCATTCCTTTAAATAAATCGGTACGATAGTAGGTATGCCATCGTTACACCAAACCCTAGCAGCACCATTTCAGCGCCCCCGCGTATTAATCGTGGGATGCGGCGATATCGGTATGCGGGTACTGCAACAGCTCACTCGCTTTCAGGCATACCGCGTATTTGCATTGACCTCACAAAGCAGCCGTTTTCCAGAAATCAGGGCAATGGGCGCGATTCCGATGCTGGGCAACTTAGACCAGATCGACACGCTTTGGCGTCTGCGTGGTTTAGCCAGCACGGTAGTCCATTTAGCACCGCCACAACAAACCGGCGCAAGCGACCTGCGCACCCAAAACCTATTACGGATTTTATCGCAAGGTGGAGTAACTGTCAGGCGGCTGGTCTATGTCAGCACGACCGGTGTCTATGGTGACTGTGGTGGTGGCGATGCGATTGAGACGACCATGGCAAACCCACAAAGTGAACGAGCGATGCGACGCTGGAATGCCGAATGGCAATTGCGTCAATGGGCTCTACTGCACCATGTACAACTTACGATATTGAGGGTGCCTGGGATTTATGATGCCAATCGATTGCCGACGGAGCGGATAAAAGCCGGTACACCCGCTTTATTACCCGAAGTAGATGCCTATTCAAATCACATTCAAGCCGACGATTTGGCGCGGATTGTTTGCGCTGCCATTTATCACGGCAAGCCACAGCGCGTGGTGAATGCCTGCGATGGAGCGCAAACCAAAATGGGTGACTACTTTGATCAAGTTGCCGATGCATTCGGCTTGAAGCGCCCACCGCGTTTGCCAGCAGACCAAGTGCAAGAGTTAGTAAGCCCGATGCTGTGGTCATTTATGCGCGAATCAAGGCGTGTGGGCAATGACCGCCTGAAAGAATTAAAAGTGCAGCTGCGCTACCCCAGTACGCAGGATTTTCTGAGCGAACTTACTTCCAAGAATCCTTCAGGCCAACCGCGCGATTGAAGATGGGTTTGCCGGGCTTAGAGTCCACTGCATCCACTACAAAGTAGCCGTGGCGCTCAAACTGAAAGCGGGACTCTGCGAGCGCATCCACCATCGAAGGCTCTAAGTAGGCAGTGATCACTTCTTTGGAGTGGGGATTGAGGTAGTCTAAGAAATTCTTCTCACCACTATCGGGGTGAGGATCGGTGAAGAGGTGCTCATACAAACGCACTTCCGCTGCCAGCGCATGCTGCGCACTGACCCAATGAATATTGCCTTTGACTTTGTAATTATCGGAACCGGGCGTACCGCTCTTGCTATCCGGAAAATAACGCGCATGCACTTGTTTCACTTCGCCACTGGCATCCAGTTCAAAGCCAGTGCACTCAATCACAAAGCCATAACGCAAGCGCACGCGACTACCCGGCTGATCGCCGATCGGTGGATAAAGTCGGAAAAAGCCTTTGATCGGCTCGATCATGAAATCATCTGCTTCGATCCAGAGCTCACGCGTAAACGGAAACTCACGACGCCCCCAGTCGGGGTGATGCGGATGGCGCGGCGCTGAGCACATTTCGCTGGCGCCCGGATCCATATTTTCAATCACTAATTTGAGGGGCTTTAAGACTGCAATCGCACGCGGTGCTTTTGCGTCCAAGTCATCCCGTAGTGCGCCTTCGAGCGTACTCATATCAATCCAGCTGTCAGCCTTGGCTACGCCAATGCGCTCGCAAAACAAACGAATGCTTTCGGGGGTGTAGCCCCGGCGACGAATGCCCACAATGGTTGGCATGCGCGGATCATCCCAGCCGTCGACTTTCTTTTCTTCGACTAATTGCAAGAGTTTGCGCTTGCTAGTCAATGTGTGCGTTAGATTAAGGCGTGCGAACTCATGCTGGTGAGGCAGGGGCTCCGTGAAGACGCCGAGCTCTTTAAGTGCATTCAGAATCCAGTCGTAGAGGGGGCGGTTGTTTTCAAACTCCAGCGTACAGATCGAGTGCGATACATTTTCAAGTGCGTCCGAAATGCAGTGCGTGAAATCGTAAAGGGGATAGATACACCAGGTATTACCGGTACGGTGGTGCTCGACATGTCGAATCCGATAAATCACCGGATCGCGCATCACGATATTGGGGTGAGCCATATCAATTTTGAGGCGCAATACATGAGTGCCATCGGCAAACTTACCATCCCGCATATCGCGGAAGAGTTGCAAATTTTCTGCGGGACTGCGATCACGAAATGGGCTGGCTGTGCCGGCTTGATTAAAGTTGCCGCGATTGGCATGAATGGCATCCGCACTTTGACTATCAACATACGCTTTGCCACTCTCGATTAAGAGTTCAGCGAATTCATATAAGCGATCAAAATAATCGCTGGCATGGTACAGGTGCTCCTCACCTTGCGCGTTCCAGTTAAAGCCAAGCCATTGCACCGCATCCAAAATGCTATCGGCATATTCCACATCTTCTTTGGTCGGATTGGTATCGTCTAGGCGCATATTGCAGCGCGCACCACCAGGCAGGAGGCTGTAGTCGGCGGCTAAACCGAAATTGAGACAGATGCTTTTCGCATGACCGATGTGCAGGTAGCCATTGGGCTCCGGCGGAAAGCGCGTAATGATGGCAGGAACAGTTGCGCCAGCCCGATTGCTTCTGCCTTGATAGCGGCCGCTCGCCAAATCGGCATCGATGATTTGGCGCAGAAAGTTGGATGGCTCTGCGGGCGGAGTCGTCGCTTTAGGGGGTTTGCTATCAAGGGCCATGCCCCTATTGTAGAGAAGAAAATGCGCCTCCCCAGAAAGACAAAACCCGCAGGGTAAGTGCGGGTCTTGATCGAATTACAGAGCGAGGATTTCTTATTCTTCGACAAATACCTCTTCGCGGCTCTTCTTTACAGCAGGAAGGGCCACAATCACTACCAGCAATGCGGCAGCAATCAGCAGTCCAAGTGAAAGCGGACGCGTTACAAAAGTGGTGAAATCACCGCGCGACAGCAACAAAGCACGGCGGAAATTTTCTTCCATCATCGGCCCCAGTACGAATCCTAAAAGCAGTGGCGCGGGCTCGCAGCCGAGCTTAAAGAACAAGTAGCCAATAATGCCAAAGGAAGCCGTGATGTAAACGTCAATAATCGAGTTGTTAACGGTATACACACCAATACAGCAGAACACCAAAATCGCGGGATAAAGGTAGCGGTACGGAATTTGTAACAACTTCACCCAAATACCAATCAGCGGTAAGTTCAGCAAAATGAGCATCACATTACCGATCCACATCGATGCAATCAAACCCCAAAACAGGGTTGGATTGCTCGTCATCACCTGAGGACCTGGCTGAATGTTATGAATGGTCATTGCACCCACCATTAGCGCCATCACGGCATTAGGCGGAATGCCTAAAGTCAAGAGGGGGATGAAGGAGGTTTGTGCCGCCGCGTTATTAGCAGATTCTGGACCAGCAACGCCCTCAATCGCACCCTTGCCGAACTCGTGGCTGTACTTCGACGCTTTCTTTTCAACGGAGTAGGCACCAAAGGCAGCAAGCGCAGCGCCACCGCCAGGCAAGATACCCAAAATGGAGCCAATTGTGGTACCACGCAGAATCGCTGGAGTCATGCGCTTAATGTCAGTCCACGTTGGAATCAAGGTGGTTACTTTGTTTAGGAACGACTCAGTGACCCCCTTCTTTTCCAAATTCATCATGATCTCGGCAAAACCAAAGACACCCATGGCAACAGAAACGAAACCAATACCATCGCTTAATTGAGGAACGTCAAAGGTGTAGCGCGCTACGCCGGAATTAACGTCGGTACCAATCAGCCCCATTAAGAGGCCCAAAATGATCATGCCGATCGCCTTCAGGAGTGAGCCCGATGCCAATACAACCGCACCGATTAATCCCAACACCATCAAGGAAAAGTATTCTGCTGGACCGAATTTGAAAGCTACTTCCGCTAAGGGCGCAGCAAAGCCAGCCAATATCAGCGTAGCCACACACCCGGCAAAAAATGAGCCCATACCAGCGGTAAAGAGCGCCACGCCGCCACGGCCGCGTCGCGCCATTTGGTAGCCATCAATGGCCGTCACCACCGAAGCGGTTTCGCCCGGGATGTTGAGCAGAATTGCCGTGGTTGAGCCGCCGTACTGTGAGCCGTAGTAAATACCAGCCAGCATAATCAGGGCGGCAATCGGTGGCAATGCATACGTTGCAGGCAAGAGCATCGCAATCGTTGCTACTGGCCCTATACCTGGCAATACGCCAATCAAGGTGCCCAGCACACAACCAATAAAGCAATACAGCAAATTCTGCAACGTAAATGCAGTTTCAAAACCAAGTGACAGGTTAGCTAATAATTCCATTTTTTATTGTCTCGTCAACTTAGTTCATGAAGAATGGCAAAAGCGGGAAAGAAAGCCCCAGTCCTTTTACAAACGCCAAATAGGTAAATCCAACCAGGAAAAGCGCATTAAGCGCGGTACCTTTCCAGCTAAAATCATGGCTGACTGAGGCGGAGACCATTACTAGCGCAAAAATCGCAACAATAAATCCCATGCTGGGCAATAAAAGGCCATAGAGCACCACCGATCCCGTGATCCAAAGCATGATTTTAAAATCCCACTTGGGCATTTTTTCTTCAATGGATTTTTTGGATATCGAGCCGAACAAAATAATGAGTCCGAGCACGGCCATCAAGACGCCCAGCCAGAATGGAAAGTAGCCTGGCCCCATCTTGGCAGCAGTACCCATACGGTATTGGAGTGCAATAACAGCAAAAAAGATACCAACAACAATAAACATGATGCCGGCACCAAAGTCCCTTTGGTTACGAATCTTCAAAACAGCGCTCCTTTTAGCTATTGACTAGCTACTTTTATTTTTTAGTGTTTTGCGATTGTAAGGCAGAGAGTCAGGGCGGAGTAAAAAGGGTTTACCCTAGTATTCGGTCAATGCCATAATTGAGGGTATGAAAGTTACCCAAATTCGCCAAGCCTACCTCGATTTTTTTGCTGCCAAAGGGCATCAAATTGTGCCCTCGAGCCCGGTTGTTCCTGGGGATGATCCGACATTATTATTCACTAATGCAGGGATGAACCAGTTTAAGGATGTCTTTCTCGGGTTTGATAAGCGGCCATACCAGCGTGCAAGCTCCGCCCAAAAGTGCATTCGCGCCGGCGGCAAACACAATGACCTCGATAACGTGGGCTATACCGCCAGGCACCATACTTTCTTTGAGATGCTGGGCAATTTTTCATTTGGCGATTACTTCAAAAAAGATGCCATTGCATTTGCATGGGAGTTGCTCACCGAGGTATTAAAGCTACCAAAAGACAAGTTACTGGTGACGGTGTATGCCGAAGATGACGAAGCATACGACATTTGGAATAAGGTCATTGGCGTTCCAGCAGACCGCATTATTCGGATTGGCGACAACAAAGGCGCGCGTTACGCTTCCGATAATTTTTGGATGATGGGTGATACCGGACCTTGCGGGCCATGCACTGAGATTTTCTATGATCACGGCCCGGAAATAGCAGGCGGTCCTCCCGGCAGCCCCGATGAAGATGGTGACCGTTACATCGAGATTTGGAATAACGTGTTTATGCAGTACAACCGCGATGAAGCGGGCGTAATGCATCCACTACCCAAGCCCAGCGTGGATACCGGCATGGGTCTTGAGCGTATTGCTGCAGTACTGCAGCATGTGCATTCCAACTATGAGATTGATTTGTTTGTCCATTTATTGCAGGCTGCTAAAACAGCCGTCGATAATGCCGGCGGTGGCAATTGCGATGCGACGAGCCCGTCCTTAAAGGTAATTGCAGACCATATTCGTGCTTGCAGTTTTGTGATTGTGGATGGCGTGATTCCAGGTAATGCGGGTCGTGGTTATGTATTGCGCCGCATTGCGCGCAGAGCGATTCGCCATGGTTACAAATTGGGCGCACGCAAACCCTTTTTCTATCAATTGGTCCCAGCTTTGGTGGCGCAGATGGGCGATGCCTACCCCGAGTTGCGCCAAGCCCAAGAAAAAGTCGCTGCAGTACTCCAGCAAGAAGAGGAGCGCTTTTTCCAGACCATTGCCAATGGCATGGAAATTCTAGAAAGTGCTTTGGCCGGCGGCAGCAAAACACTGGATGGCGAAACCGCATTTCGCTTACATGACACCTTTGGCTTTCCGCTCGATTTAACCGCAGATGTTTGCCGCGAACGGGGTGTCACGGTGGATGCCGCTGGGTTTGAAGCGGCCATGCAACAGCAGCGTGATCAAGCACGCGCGGCGGGCAAATTCAAAGTGGCACAAGGATTGGAATACAAGGGCGCACCGACCCAATTTCATGGCTACGATGGATTACGCCATGAGAAAGCCACCATACTAGGCTTATACGTCGATGGCGCTGCAGTCCAATCGATTCAGGCGGGCGATGCTGCTGTCGTTGTTTTAGACAACACACCGTTTTATGCTGAGTCCGGCGGTCAAGTGGGCGATCAAGGCGAGTTACGCAATGATGCAGCCCGCTTTGAGGTTGCCGATACATTTAAAATTCAGGCGGATGTTTTTGGTCACCAAGGTGAACTGCTCGAAGGTAAATTAAGCATTGGCGATCATTTGAATGCCGTAGTGGATACGCAGCAACGTTTTGATACCATGCGCAACCACAGTGCTACCCACATCATGCACAAAGCCTTGCGCGAAGTTCTGGGAGATCACGTGCAGCAAAAGGGTTCTTTGGTAGATGCCAACAAAACCCGATTTGACTTTACCCATAATGCACCGGTAACCCAAGAGCAGATTCGTCGAATTGAAGCTATTGTCAATGAAGAGGTTTTGGATAACCAAGCCACTTCTGCTCAGGTGATGGCTTTAGAAGATGCGCAAAAAACCGGCGCTACGATGCTCTTTGGTGAAAAGTATGGCGATTCGGTACGCGTCTTAGAAATTGGCACATCCAAAGAATTGTGTGGCGGCACCCATGTGTCGCGCACGGGCGACATTGGTAGCCTGAAGATTGTGTCGGAGAGCGGTGTTGCTGCTGGTATCAGGCGTGTCGAGGCAGTAACTGGTCGCCATGCGCTCCACTTTTTGCAAGACTTAGAAGATCGCATTAATACCGCCGCCGCAGTTTTGAAAACCAATCCCCATGAGTTAACCCAGCGCGTAACGCAGTTGCAAGACAGTTTGCGTCAAGCAGAGCGTGAGCTGGAAAAACTCAATTCAAAATTGGCTGCGAGCCAGGGCGATGAGTTGGCAGCGCAAGCAATCGATGTTGGTGGCTTAATGGTCTTAGCGGCCCGCATGGATGGTGCTGATGCGCAGGTGCTGCGTGAGACCATGGATGCCCTCAAAGGCAAACTGAAAACGGCGGCGATTGTGTTGGCCTCAGTGCAGGGTGATAAAGTCAGTTTGATTGCTGGCGTTACTGCGGATGCCACTGCGCGTGTGAAAGCGGGCGATCTGGTTAATTTTGTTGCGCAGCAAGTCGGCGGCAAGGGCGGCGGTAAGCCAGAGATGGCAATGGCTGGAGGCACGAATCCATCGGCCTTGCCTGCTGCATTGGCAGGCGTAAAAGACTGGGTTATTCAGGCAAGCAAGGCGTAAGAATGAGGAGCAGGACATGAGTGAAGTCATCATCCCCGAAGTCAATCGTGAAATCGATGCGATTGGCATGAATTGCCCTCTGCCAATTCTGCGCACTAAAAAAGCATTAGCGGATATGGAGTCAGGCCAGATTTTAATGGTGAAGGCAACCGACGCCGGTGCTGCTCATGACTTTCCGGTTTTTGCGAAGCAAACTGGAAATGAACTGATTGCCACCGCAAGCGAAGGCGATACCCTGATTTTTTATCTCAAGCGCCGATAAGCGCTTACGTTAAAGACCTACTTTTAAGGTAGGCAGCAAATTCAGAGCCTAGCTCGGAGTGGCGCAAGGCAAACTCAACCGAAGCTTTCATATAGCCGAGCTTGCTGCCGCAGTCATAACGCACGCCATCGTATTCATAAGCAAATACGGGCTCTTCCTTGAGGAGTGTGGCAATGGCATCAGTCAATTGAATTTCACCGCCAGCGCCAGGTTTGAGGTTCCGAATATGAGCAAAGATCGAGGACGATAAAACGTAGCGTCCAACCACCGCCAAATTCGATGGCGCATCTTTGGGTTGTGGCTTTTCCACAATCCCATTTAAGCGATAAATGCCTTTAGATACTTCGGCACCATCCACAATGCCGTAGGAACTGCTTTTTGCAGGATCAATTTTTTCAACTGCAATCACAGAACCTTGTTGCGCTTCATGTACCTTGAGCATTTGCGCTAGTACTGGTGGCTGGCCATCCAATAAATCGTCAGCCAAAATGATGGCAAAAGGCTCATCGCGCACGAGCTTTTCAGCGCAAAGGACTGCATGACCTAAGCCTAAGGCTTCGGGCTGGCGCACATAAACGCAATCCACGTGACTGGGTTTAATGCTGCGCACGATTTCTAATAAAGCATGCTTATTTTTTGCCTCAAGCTCGGCTTCCAGTTCGTAGGCTTTATCAAAGTGGTCTTCAATTGCGCGCTTGCTACGACCGGTTACAAAAATCATTTCAGTGATACCCGCTGCAATTGCTTCTTCTACCGCGTACTGAATCAATGGCTTGTCCACCACATTGAGCATTTCCTTTGGGCTTGCTTTGGTGGCAGGCAAAAAGCGGGTACCCAAGCCAGCAACGGGAAATACGGCTTTGCTTACTGGTTTAGAGAAAGAAGCGGTCATTACAAATCCAATCAAACAAAAAGAATGAACCGATTCTAGCGGAGATTAAGCCCGCCAACTAGGCTTTACCGAGGCGATCCAGTTGGGTAAGCAATTTTTCATGGTTTTGCTCAAATCCAGCCAAACGCAGCTTTTCTTGTGCGACCACTTCAACAGGGGCGCGAGCAACAAAGCTCTCGTTATCTAATTTGCTGCGGGCTTTACTGATTTCATTAGCAAGTCGGTCAATTTCTTTGCGCAGGCGTATGCGTTCTGCATCGACATCCACTTCAATCTTGATTAATAACTTCAGGTCGCCCACTAAAGCGATTGGCGCACCGGGCGCATCGCGTTCGAGTAAGGCTTCATCACTGTAAATCTTGACTTCCGATAGTTTTGCCAGTGCTTGCAAATAGGGGCTCGCTTTTTCTAAAAAGGCGGCCGGCCCATAAATCCAGAGCGGTACTTTTTGCGCTGGAGAAATTTGCATCTCCCCGCGCAGGTTGCGGCAAGCATCCACAATTGCTTTCACTTGATTGACCCAGGCTTCGCTTTGCTCATCGAACTTGGACGGTTGTGCAACCGGGTAGGGCTGCAATGCAATCGACTGCCCTGCTTGTTCAGTAAGGATCTTGCCGGTTTTAGGACCAACCGTTTGCCACAGCGTCTCGGTAATAAACGGAATGAGTGGATGGGCCATGCGCAAAATGGTTTCGAGTACGCGCAAAAGAGTACGGCGGGTTGCGCGTTGCTGCGCTGGTGTGCCCGTTTGTAGCTGTACCTTAGCGAGTTCTAAATACCAATCGCAGTATTCGTCCCAGACAAACTGATAAATCGCGCTCGCAATATTGTCAAAGCGGTATTGCGTAAAGCCTTTCTCAACTTCAAGCTCAGTGCGCTGCAAGATCGACACAATCCAGCGATCGGCTGCTGAAAAATCGAGATGGCCATCGGGGCCGCATTGTTCGTTGCATGGAGCAAAGCCGTTATCTTCATCCGATCCAGGGCAATTCATTAAAACGAAGCGGGTGGCATTCCAGAGTTTGTTACAAAAGTTCCGGTAACCCTCGCAGCGCTTCTGATCAAAATTAATATTGCGACCCAATGAGGCAAGCGAGGCAAAGGTAAAGCGCAGCGCATCGGTACCAAAAGCAGGTATACCGTCTGGAAACTCTTTTCGTGTTTTTTTGCCAATGCTGTCAGCCTGCTTTGGATTCATCAGGCCGGTGGTGCGTTTGTCGATGAGGGTATCAAGCGTGATGCCATCGATCAGGTCAATTGGGTCTAAGGTATTGCCTTTGGACTTACTCATCTTTTGGCCTTCTGCATCTCGGACAAGGCCATGGACATAGACCGTGTGAAACGGCACCTTGCCCGTGAAATGGCAGGTCATCATGACCATGCGAGCCACCCAAAAGAAAATGATGTCAAAGCCAGTAACCAATACAGAGGAGGGTAAGAAATGCTTGAGCTCTGGGGTTTCTTTAGGCCAGCCCAGCGCACTAAAGGGAACGAGGGCAGAGCTAAACCAGGTATCGAGTACGTCGGGGTCACGCGTGAGTGTGCCGGTATAGCCAGCAGCCAGCGCTTTTGCTTTCGCATCGGCTTCGGATCGCGCCACAAAAATTTGCCCAGCATCGCCATACCATGCTGGAATCTGATGGCCCCACCACAATTGGCGCGAAATACACCAATCCTGAATGTTCTCTAGCCACTGGTTGTAAGTGCTGTTCCAGTTTTCGGGAACTAATTTGATGTCGCCACTGGTGACCGCATGGAGTGCGGCGCTCGCAATCGATGCGCCTGGTTTGTATGCATTGTCTTGGGATGGCTTGGATACCGCCACAAACCATTGATCGGTCAGCATCGGTTCAATAATCACTTGTGTGCGATCGCCCCGCGGCACCATCAATTTATGGGGCTGTACCTTTTCTAAAAAACCGCTCGCCTCTAAATCAGCAACTACGCGCTTGCGGGCCTCAAAGCGATCAAGGCCTTGGTAGGCGCTAGGGGCGTTCTCATTGATCTTGGCATCGAGCGTCAGAATGTTAATGAGGGGAAGTTGATGGCGCTGACCAACGGCATAGTCATTAAAGTCGTGTGCTGGGGTTACTTTGACAACGCCCGTACCAAA
>DAIPIK010000013.1:0-13709 GCA_036770845.1 Polynucleobacter sp.
CACGCCAGTCCGAATGCAAATCGTAGATCAAATAACTCGCCACCACTTGGCGCAAGCGATTCGATAGATAACCCGTCGCTTTGAGCTCACGCATTCCAGCATCCACAATCGACTCTCCCGTCGTACCAGAACACCAATGCTCAAAACCACGGGCATTGTGTATCGGCTTTTCCGACTGGTTTAAACCGCTTACACAATACAACTGTTGTCCATACTTAAGATGGAGCACGCGGAAATAATCTCGCCAGAGGAGCTCAAACCAAAGCCAATAGCTTCCTTCATTGGCGCCCTGCTCTGACTCAAACTGCTTTAGCTCCTGCATGATGCTACGCGCCGAAATACAACCTAAGGCAAGCCATGGAGATAGCTTGCTCGAATAATCAAGGCCATGCAGCTGATTGCGGGTTGCCTTATACGAGTGGGGTAGTGCGCGCTCTAGATACTGCTGGAGATGGGCCACTGCAGCGCTTGTGCCGCCACGGTAGGATTCTCGATAATGCGGGAAGGAACTCTGTGGATGACCCGTGGGCTGAATTAGAGACTCAACTCGAATTGGAGTCTGCGCACCTGAAATCAAGTCCGATTGCTTGAAATTGGCTGGCAGCGGTGGAATTTCGCTTGGAGCTAGAACCGGCTCGGTAAAAAGGTATTTTGCTTTTTCAATCTTGGTCCGAAACTGCGTAAATTGATCCGGCATCGCATCCGGTGCGAATGGCAAATCACGCACGGCAATCATGGTTGACTCGAGCTCGGCATAGACTGTTAATCCTGCCTGCTTTAAAAGCGCAAGCGCCTGCATTTCCTCGGGCGCCTGAATCACTTCACAGTAGATCGTTTTAATGCCATGGTGATGCGCTGTATTGATGACGAGATCAACGGCACTACTGGAGCTACCCTGAGGGATTTTCAATTCCAGTAGAGCCGATCCAAGCTGCTCTAGCTGTTGCCGCAAATCGCTCAGCGCATCGCGTAAAAACTGCTGGCGGTGTTCGCCAATCCGCTCAAAGCCCCAGATGAGGGATTCTTGCGGTGCATGCACGTAAATGGGCAGTAGCGCATCCGAAGCCTTGCATGCAGACAACAAGTTGGGATTGTCTTCCAGCCGGAGGTCAGACCGAAACCAATAAAGGGCTGTATTCACTGCGGCTTCGGTCGCTGTGGAAATAAAAAACTATTCCACTGTTTCTTCGATTTGTTCCCAGGTGCTATCGCCCAGTTTTTTGACCGTCATCAGGTAGTTCCAGTTTGCTGGAATACCGCAGGTCCAATCGTGTGGGCCATTTTGCAGCAGTAAATTAATTTGATTGCGCTGGTCGTAATACAAAAAATAGGTTTTTCCATGAATGGGATTAAAACCAAATTTAGCGGCATGTACCATTTCGGTAGCATCCAGGCGAGACTGCAAGGCTTTTGCCTGCTTCATTAGAACCGTAGCTTGCTCCATGATGCGGTCGTACTCTTGCTTGGCATTTTGACGGGCGACATTGACTGCCTTGTCTTTTTCTTCGGTTACCTTGATGGGCGCAAAAACAGGAGCGCCCACTTCCATCGGGTACTCAATTCCCGCATGCCGTGCCGGATCCTTATCTTCAATGCGCATCGTCATTCCTAGCTGAGGTAAACCGAAGGGCGGATACCGCCCCTCACAAGATTCAAATTATAGTAATTTCAGGCAATTATTGCTGAGTACTGCCCTGCTGGTCTTGTATCAAAGAGGCGATATTGGACATTCCCGCCTCGATCGAATGGTGCCCCAAATACCCTAATTCGCGCTTTGCCCGCTCAATCGAGACCGTAAATGGAAAGCCCATTAAACGGACCATTTCCCTAACAATCGGCGGTTTTCCAGGCATAGGCAAATACTTCCAGCCCGTTTCGGTAAAAGCACCGAGCCACCAGGCTAGCTTTCGTGGCACCGATAAGGTGGGCACCTGAAAGCCACTGACCTCCAGTCGCTGGGTCATAAATGCTCGAAAATCAACCGGCTCACCATCGCTGATATTAAAAACACAGCCTGAATGCGTGTGCTGCATTGCGCGTTGCAATGCATCGCATAGGTTCGCAATGGAACAGGTTGCAAACGGGTAATGCCCCTGACTAAACCAGCCAAATTGACCGCGATTGGATGCGGGACCAATTTCGGTATCGATGCTATCGCCCTTACCCCAAACAAAACTGGGGCGCAGTACCACTACCCTCATGGCAGTCTGTGGCGCAGCCAATACGGATGCTTCAGCAATGGCTTTACTGCGGGTATAGGGCAAATAAGCTTGCAGGGTGATGGGTGCGGACTCCGTCACATTCAATAGCGCAGCGGGCTCACTCATTACGATTGATGCCGCGCTGATATAAATAAACTGCGCTACGTTTGCTGTTACAGCCGCATCCACCAGTGTCTGCGTCAACCTGACATTACTCTGCAGAAGGAGATTGGCTGGAGCGGTTAAATCACGGCAACCTGCCGCATGAATGAGTACATCTATTCCGGCTAAGGCCAAACTCAGCTCGCCTTGGTTTTGCAAATCACCCTCCCAGGGGGAGGCTCCTAACGCGCGGATGGCATCTGCTTGTTTTGCCGAACGTACTGAGCAGGTCATACTATGCCCAGCGGCCAGACAATGCTTGAGAAAATGGCTGCCAACAAAACCAGTGGCGCCCGTAAGAAAGATCTTCACGTAGGTGCTAGCTGCGCTGTATTATTTCTGTTATGAATCATACGAATTCAAGCCATGGCTGATTTTGCACCCGTCATCATCATCGAACTTTTTCTTGTCTTTGGTGGCGTGGTGGCATTTGCCTGGTGGCAATTTCGCGATCTGCGCAAAGAACGCGAAAAAAGAATGCGGCTTGAAGATAAGAAGACTGGCAAGGGCGAATGAAATCGCCGTTCTGCGATGCGGCGATAAACAGTACTTAAAAGTTCAGCGCCGAAACAAACCAAGAACAGACTGAGATTCCGCCAAAAATCACAATGAAGGCAATCGTTAATCCACTATAAATAGTGACTAGCTTGTTTTTTGTTTCAACTGCTTTACTGTTACTCATTACGTTTCCTTAATATGAATTAGCTTAGGCTTGACGTGCTTTTGCTTTTGCTTCTGTGTCTGCACTTTTTTGACGGAAGTCGACAAGCGGGTGATAGCCCATCTTGTAGCAGGCACAATGCTCACCCAAAATCCAGCGGGCTAACTTAATTCTAAGGGCTTTTACCATTGCAGACTACCTTCTCAATTGAAATTATTTGCCAATATTAGCCTTAAATTGCTCGATTTGCTGCTGTGGTGTATTTTTTACATCAAAATCACCAAATCAGCCACTTAGTACAATCCATTGATGACTTTTAACTTTGATGCCCCAGTAAATCGAAGCAATAGCGACTCCATTCGCTGGGATCGATACGCCAGTGATGATGTCATACCGCTATGGGTCGCCGACATGGATTTTCAGTCGCCACCGTGCGTGATGGACGCACTTGCGGCGCGTGTTCAGCAGGGTGTTTTTGGCTACACCCATGCGCCCGACTCCATGCGCAGTGCAATTGCGGGTTACATAGCAGAACACTACGACTGGGAAGTGGATCCCGACTGGATTGTGATTTTGCCAAGCGTCGTTTCTGGGCTTTACACAGCCGTGCGTCAGCTCACTACCCCAATAGAACATATTCTGGTTCCGCAGCCGGTCTATCACCATTTGCGCCTCGCCTGTTCTGAAGCTCCGCGCCCGTACACCGAAATACCATTGGCACTGGAAAACGATCGCTGGGTTTTGCCATGGCAAACGCTCGATTCATTTTGCCAAGCCAATACCAAATTAGCTTTGCTCTGCAATCCGCAAAACCCAGGTGGAACGGTCTATACCAAATCGGAACTACTGCAGTTTGCTGCATTTTGTGAAGCGCATGATTTGCTAATTTGTTCTGACGAGATTCATGCAGGGCTAGTGCTAGATGAGCAAAATCGCCATGTTCCGATTGCCAGCCTTAATCAGCGTATTTCAATGCGCACCGTGACCCTGATGTCGCTCAATAAAGTATTTAATTTTCCCGGCATTGGTTTGGCATGGGCTATTGCAGAAAATCCCCGCTTGCGCGCAGCGATGCAAACGGATTTACACCGCACCATTGCAGAACCTGGCTTATTGGCTTATACCGCGACCATGGCAGCACTGCGTGACGGGGAAGAATGGCGTCAATCGCTACTGCAATACCTTCGGGGTAATCGGGATTATGTTGTGGGACGCATCCAGGCGATGTCCCCACTTACTGTAGCAAAGATCGAGGCGAGTTATTTGGCTTGGATTAATTGCAGCGCGCTGGGGTGCGCTGATCCCCATGCTCTATTTTTGGCGTCTGGCTTGGCACTCTCACCCGGCACTCAATTTAATGCGCCGCAATTTGTGCGACTCAATTTTGGTACGCAGCGCGCCCTGCTTGAGGAAGCGATGGACCGCATGGCCCTCGCGCTGGCATCTGCAAAAAAATAAGTGGTCTATTCGTGCTGGATTTCGTTACGTAGCGCAACCAGCAAAGGGTGGTCGCTCGGAAAGTCGCCCTGGTCTACTGCGGCTTTTACCTCAGGAAGGCGATTGGCAATTTCTTCATTGCCCTGAAAGATCATGGTCCACTTTAGAAAACTGCGACGTTCAATGATTTTACGGTTAATCAACTTGACGTTTTTGTGACGATCGTCTTTTTGGATCTTATCCCATAGGCGATCGATCGAGTTAGCCGGGCCTTCGATCACTTGACCAAAGCGCTGATCTTCAAAAATCAAAACCCCAGTAATGCCAAGCGCTTGGTTGCGCAAATAGGAGTGATATAGCAGGCGCATTAATCCCAAAAAGGACATTTCCTGGGCAGGTTGGCTGACGTAGGTCAATTCAACTAAATCAGATGCGGGAGTTTGCATGCTTTACTTTTATTAAGGGATTGACCCATATTACGCACTTAATTTAAAAATGGCAGTAGTCGTAAACCCCGAATGGAATAGGAAGCGGTATACGCTGCAGAAATAAAAAACCCACTACTTTGAGTGGGTTTTTACTAATGCTAGGCTCCGTAAAGAGCTAACTCGCCTTTACTTCCATTTATTGTTTTGATCCAAGTCCTTCAAAACAACAACGGTGAATACAACCACTAGCAAAATTGCAATTACAGTTCCAATACCCATCGTACGCTCCTTATGTTGTCGACTTAGCCATTTAAATGAAGTGCTAAGCGGTATTTGTGGCCAGATTAAACCTGCTTTTTATCAGCGGCAACATGACCACAATGGCTGCCAGTAATAAGACTATTTCGATAATATACACAACAATGTAACCGCCTGCAGCCCCTGCAAGCGGGCTAGCGAGGTCACGAATCACTCCGCCCAAGGCAATTGCTGTTCCGGCCGCCGTCGCCTGCACTGCACCCCAAGCGCCCAGGGCTAAACCACTTTGTTTTTTGGGGGCTAGGCGCATGGTGGCGGTGAGCGTTCCATGCCCAAATAAACCACTGCCAAAGCCAATCAATAAGATGCCAAATGCAAACAAAGTAGGCGACCCCAAAGGGGCAGCCAAAATGACTGCTAAAAATGCAGGTAGGCCGACAAACGCCCCATTCATTGCCATCCGAAATGCGTCGTAACCCTTGCCCAAGACATGCGATGCCAAAGCAAAGCCAAGTAGTCCACCAATGGCGAGGGTTGCAGTCAGCGAGGTGGTTGCGCCTACGCTCATATTCAGTATTTCACCGCCGTAAGGCTCGAGCAAAATATCTTCCATCGTAAATGCCATAGTCCCCAGACCCACTGCAAGCAAACGCCGAATAGCGTGATTGCCTTTGCAAAAGATGCTCCATGACTCTGAAAAACTAACGCTCACTTCCCGTGCCGCCACCCTGGCTCGATCGCGGCACTCTTGTTTCCACAATGCCACGACATTGAGCACCATGATCACAATCGCAGCACCTTGAATTACCTGAATCAAACGCCCGGGACTGTATTCCGCTAAAAGCTCACCAAAAATCAGTGCGCTGGCAATCATGCCAACGAGCATCATCACATACATTAATCCAACCACTTTGGGCTGGGATTCTTCTTTGACCAGATCATTGGCCAAGGCCAGTCCAACGGTTTGCGTAATGTGCACTCCTGCACCAACCAATAAAAAAGCTACCGCGGCGCCCAATTGCCCAATCCAGGCGGGGGCATTACTGGACTGCCCAGCTCCAGACAAAACCAAGAGCGCAAACGGCATGATCGACAGCCCGCCAAATTGGAACATCGTACCTATCCACATATATGGCACTCGGCGCCAACCCAAATGGGATCGATGGGTATCGGATCGGTAGCCAATCAGCGCGCGAAAAGGGGCAAAGAGTAATGGCAGGGAAATCATGATGGCCACCAGCGACGCTGGAACTTTTAGCTCGACAATCATGACGCGGTTGAGGGTTCCGACCAGCAAAACCAACATAATCCCAACCGAGACTTGGAATAAAGATAAGCGCAATAAGCGCGAGAGCGGGAGATCATCGGTCGCCACATCGGCGAACGGCAAGAAACGAGGTCCAAATTGAACCCACGTATCAATTAACTTTTGACTAATGCGTTTCATAGCGCAGAACTAAACCTGTCCCGCTTTGATTTGAGATGGCTGCAAAAAAGGGCCGTACCGCATACTGCCAGGCCCTTTTTCGCAGACCAAAATGACTACTTTTTCGCCACAGGCGCCGCGGGTGCGGCTGCTGGAGCACCAGCTTGCACACTGGCATTACCATTCAAAAATGCTTTGACCCAAGTTGTATTGTTCAAAATCATTGTATGAACGGCAAATGAACCTACAGCTACCGCCCCGATGATAAGAGGAAGACCAACCGTCGGCTTTACTACGCACCACATTTTTCCGTAGATCATGTCATCTCCTTATTTCAGCCAAGGTGAATAGATGTAAGCCAGTAAATGGGCAAATGCTGCAATCATGCCAAAAAACTGTGTGCCTTGAATCAGGTTTCGATGCAGCTCCTGAGACTCGTCTTCGGTAAGACCAGTAGGCCAAACCTTGTTTGCGTCTGACATAGTGATATCTCCTTGCTCGACTTCAATGCCCGTGCCAATCCTGCACGTCGGATTTATTTATGGGTACCCATAAACACATCCCACTAAGTAAATAAATATTTACATAGACGAATGTCACAATATATTTACAAAATACATAAAAAAAGTCAATTTATTTTTAGGGATATTGTTTAAATTCATAATAATCAATGACTTATAGAATATAAGTCGATGCAGTGCAGCAAGAGTCGAAACCTATTTTGGCTGCTCTTTTTGTTGTTGCCGTTCTTCTTTTTCTAATTTTCGAAAGGTATACATCAAGTACAACTTAAGCAGCAGCAAAGCCGCGATGGCAAAGCCAATCAGGTAGGCAATAAAGCGGTAGAAGTTAAAGTCGTCCATTACAAAAATGTTATTTCATCAGTGGGTATCGCATGACCCACATTACGGTGCCAAATCAAATACCAACACTTCCGCATTCACACCATGCTCGAATAAAAGCATGCCCTCACCCTCCAGCATCAATGCATCTCCCGCTTGCAGCTGCTGACCTTGCACCATCAGCCGCCCCGAGATCAGGTGAACATATGCTTTGCGCGCAGGATCTATCTCTAGCTTAGCCGTTTCGGCGCCATCAAACAAGCCTGCATGGATTTTTGCATCGGCGTTGATGCGGACGGAATCAAGCTCACCATCATGCGATGCAATTAAGCGTAAAGTGCCTCGCTTGGTGGCAGATGAAATGGTTTTTTGCTCATACCCGGGCGCAACCCCTTTCTTCAGAGGCTCAATCCAGATTTGTAAAAAATGGGTCTCTTGATCTGGCGCATGATTAAACTCGCTGTGCTCAACACCGGTTCCCGCACTCATGCGTTGCACGTCACCCGGTGGAATACTTTCGATATTGCCCATACTGTCCTCATGCGCTAATGCGCCCGAAAGGACATAACTCACAATCTCCATATCGCGATGACCGTGCTTACCAAAACCCCTGCCGGCGGCAACCCGGTCTTCATTAATGACGCGTAAATTACCCCACCCCATAAATTGCGGGTCGTAATAGTTCGCAAATGAAAATGAATGAAAGCTCTTCAGCCAGCCGTGATCAGCATAGCCGCGGTCGCTTGATTTTCGAAGGTGCATCATAATTTATAAATAATAAAACAAAGGCAACAAAGGGTAGCGAAGGTGGGGAGGTTTTGTCAGACGGTCGATTAGCTTACTGACGGCCACAAAATATAGATAAAGATACCCAACTGCAGCACATTGATCACCACGCTCAGTCCATGCAAAAGACCAAAACGCTTTTTATCTTTGTTATCCGATGCTTTATTGATGGCGGGCGTAAGAATGAATTGCGCGATCGCAAAGAAAATAGCGCATAGGAATGTCAGGCTACTAATCAGCGCATCGTTCGCCAGTAAGGAGGCGGCAATGCAGGCAAAGCACAAAAAGGCGTAGTACTTTGGAAAGAAACTCCGCACATACTTACTAGACCATTCGGCTGGCAGCACTTTAAATACCGTGGGCGCTACTGCGATCGTAAAGAACACCATGATGCCGACCATGGCTGCAACAATGTAGAGGCTAATCAAGTTAGGTGGCATAGCTGTTTTTCTTCAATGGATTAAAAGATAAAAATGGTACCGTAAAACAGGATAGCTCTAGGCATTAGTCAGGCTTTTTCAAATCAATTTGCGCCGTCATCTTGCCCGCAAAAATCATATTCAATTGCACGCCATCATTCCCCTGCACCACCTGAATGCCTTCCTTCTCGGAGGGAGCAGTTTTCTCCACGGTCAACATATTGGTAGGCCAGTCCACCCGTATTTTTGCTGCCATGGGCAAGTAGCCATCCAAGTAGCGGCGCATCAGAGGGCCGGCATTTAAGCGATATTGGCCTGCGCCTACCTGATCCAAGGCTTTGGATTGCAGATCAATGCAAATCGATGCGCCACGCTCAACGTCAGTCAAAACCACTTGATTGTTCTTTACTTCTGCTGAGGCCATTTTATCAATGCTCTTGACTGCAATCGCTTGAATGCGGTTGGGATTAAACACAATCACTACCTTACGGATGGGGTCGAGTTGGTAATGGCAGGTTGCAATCTGCACACTACCGCTCTCCAAACTGGCTGCGGTAATCTTGACGCGCGATTCATAAGAATAAGCACCAGGGTCGGGGCGTTCTTTCAGGTATTTAATCTGGCCTTCCGTAGCAATATCAGAAAACTCCAGCGCGAATACGGATGTACTACACAACAGCAGAGTGGCTAAGGATAGGCTTTTGAACATATCAGAAATGATTGTCAATCACCATTTCTGATTTAGGAATAAATCCAGGCTTGGGCCATGCCGCCTGAGTTCCTTTGCCAATGACGAGCATTGCGGCAACAGCATAGTCTTTTGGCAGATGAATTAACTCAGCAACCTTCTTAAAATCAAAGCCGACCATGGGGCATGAGTCGTATCCCATCGCCTTTGCTGCCAACATCATGGTTTGCAATAGGATGCCAGCCGAACGCATGGCTTCATCGCGTTGCAGCTGCTCATTGCCCGAATAAAACGGATTAATCCATGGCACCAAGATGTCTTGCGCCGCCTTAGGTGCATTCACCCAATAGCGTGCAGGATCTTTATCCCATGCTTTGATATCAACGGTCACCACAAATAAGAGTGAGCCATCGGTGACCTGCGCCTGATCATGGGCTGCTGCACGCAACTGTACTCGCAAGGCCTTGTCTTTTACATTGACTAAACGCCAGTGCTGGATATTGAAGGAAGATGGGGCTTGCATCGCCAGATCAATTAAGGCATCGGTTTCAGCGGGGGTAATCTGGTGGGTAGCATCAAAGTGCTTTACTGCTCTACGCTGGCGAATGGCATCAAGTGTGTTCATATACTTCCTTTATTTGGTAATAGCTTACTGTAATAGAAATTGCAAAAATAGGATGGCTATCACTCCAAACCCGATCCAAATCGATTCATGCTGTTTTTTTAACTAGCCAGTAGAATGGAGCCGATGAAAAATGCGGCTTATCTACTCCTTTTAAGCGCTCTAGGTGGGCTGTGTCAGCCTGTCCTAGCAATCGACCTGCAGCCGGGTGACATTGTTGCTCCCCCACCCAATATTACTGCGATAACCCTATCGTACGTAAACAGCCAAAATAATGACTTATTTCAGAACGGTGTCAATACCGGCGCAGATCCGAAACTCGAAAGCAACGCTGTATTTTTACGGTTAACGCACACTTACACCATTGGCTCACTGCCAGCAGTCACTTACCTGCAAACCGGAACTGGAGCACTCTCAGCCGATGGATCGCTTGCAGCCTTTCCGGGGAGCAAGGGCATGACGGACTCCGGCATCGTGACGGCAATTTGGCCTTACGCCAATCATGCCACTCGGACCTATCTTGGCGTCGCAGGGTATCTTTATTTACCTACCGGTGAGTATTCCAACGGCAAGCCGTTTAATTTAGGCAGCAATCGCTACGCGCAAGCACTGCAAGTAGGTTACCAGCGTCCCGTCACTCAGAATATGGACGCTGCAGTTGCCGTCGATTCCACCTGGTTTGGTGCCAATAGCGCCTGCGCTGCAGCCTGTTTATCCAATCAAAACCTGCAACTCACGCAAAAACCGCTGTATACCGCTCAAGCCGGACCGATATACAAGATCAACCAAATCTTCACCGTAGCTGCAACTTACGTCTACGTTACCGGCGGTGAAACCGCATGGAATGGGGTTGAGCGTAACAACACCCTCGTAACCCAGCGCTATTTTGTTAGTGGTGTGGCCCACACGCGCGTAGGTCGATTTACCGTGCAATATGGTAACGACATCACCACTATGAATGGCTTCATGGAAAGCAATCGTCTGGTATTGCGCTATGCCAAAGCAATTTAGATAATCGCTGCCCAGGCCCACTTGGTTGCACTGCGCCAAATCAAACTAAAAATCCAGTTGATGCTTTTTCATATCCTGAGGGGTATCAACATCACATACAAATGCTGCATTGTTCGTATGCCAAACCTGCACTTGCTCCGGATGCGCATCCATATAAGCGCGGCAACTTAAATCAGGAATTGCTAAAGTATTTTGTAGTGCTTTTTTTGAGAAAAGAACCGGATTGCCACGTTGTCCATGAACCATTGGAAGCACTATCTCTGTTCCTGCACTGCGCTGTGAAAACGCACTTAGTAGCTGACCTATCTCTACTTTAGTAATGGTAGGTTGATCCGATAAGGCAATCAAGAGCGCATCAAAATTACTGTGCAGCGCCTCTATACCGAGACGAACCGAAGAGGCCTGGCCAGACTCTGGAACGGGATTTCGGATTAGCCGAATCGATCGACTAAAAGTCGAATCCATTTGCGCGAATGACTGCTCAATCGCATCGCCATGAAAACCAGTGACCACGATGAACTCGATTGGATTAAAAGGCTCCACTGCATCCAGCAAGCGATTGAGTAGGGTTACACCGCCTTGCTTTAACAAGGCCTTAGGATGGGATCCAAGTCGGCTACCCTGCCCTGCTGCAAGCAATAAAACAGCGAGGCGCAATGGATAGGAATTGCTGGAATTGGTATCACTCATGATCAAAATGATGATAATAGAGTTCAACCAAAATGGCTTTCAAACTGATCTGACCCACTCCCATGAATAGCACCGATTACATTGTTCTGAAGACTGCCCTTACGTGGCTTCGCGAAGGTAGGCGGATTGCCATTGCAACCGTAGTGCAGACCTGGGGCTCATCGCCAAGACCAGTTGGTTCATGGCTAGCCATTCGGGACGATGGCCAAGTGGTGGGTTCGGTATCCGGTGGCTGCGTGGAAGACGATTTAATTCGGCGTGTACAAACCGAGATCTTGGTTCGCAATCTCCCCGAAATGGTGGTGTACGGCGTTAGTAGGGAAGAAGCGGCACGCTTTGGTCTTCCTTGCGGGGGAACCCTGCGGCTTTTAGTGGAACCCAGACCAGAGCAGGCCATATTAGAGTCGATCTTAGCGGCCATTGAGGGCCATCAACTGATCCTGCGCGAAGTAGATCTGCATACCGGAAAGTCAGTACTGCATCCGGGTACTAAAACCGATGGCTTTTCTTTAACTGCCCATACGATGCAAACTTCATATGGCCCGCGCTGGCGGATGTTTGTGATCGGCGCAGGTCAGTTATCGCTCTACGTTGCTAATTTTGCCGTTGCATCGGATTTTGATGTGATTGTGATTGATCCCCGCGAAGAATATGCCGAAGGCCTTGATCTAGAAGGCGTGCAGTTTATTAAAGGCATGCCGGACGATGTGATGCAGGAACTTGGAATCGATTCGCACACGGCGATTGTTGCGCTCACCCACGACCCCAAGATTGATGATCTTGCCTTGATTGATGCCCTTCAGTCCGAGGCGTTTTACATTGGCGCCTTAGGCAGCTTAACCAACACCTTAAAACGAAAAGAGCGCTTACGGGAATTCAATGTCACCACCGAGCAGCTTGAACGTCTGCATGGTCCTGTTGGCTTGGCCATTGGCGCTTTAACTCCGCCAGAAATAGCCGTTTCCGTGATGGCTGAAATCATTGCCGTGAAATACGGCAAACAGCCGTAATTTAAGGTCGCACACCCGGACTTTCAATCTGCATGCCATTAGCCCTGCGCATTAAGTAAAGCTCTAATGCAATGAGTTCAGGTGATCCGTAGGCATATTGCTCTGCCCGAACACCCGATGCGCAGTTACGCAACCGACGTTGCAAAGAACCAACCCCCTGCCACTCAATACGATAAATCGGATAAGCCGTGGGGTGGGCTTGTGGAATCGTACTGCCGGCCAATTTCAATCCAGCCCGATCATCATGGCACTGGGCGCACGATAGATTGAGTTGACCCATTCTCTGAAAGTACAACGATTGGCCTTTCTTGTAATCTGGCTCGATTGCCCTATCGGTCGAGGCGGCAATCGGAAGTCCTCTGGATTGGTAAGCAATCAGGGTGCTGAGCGCCAGCAAGGGCTTTGATTCATAAGCAAACGCTGGAGACTGTTGACGGCTTGTATGGCAATGGTTAATTTGCCCCTCTAGATTAAGAAGTTTGCCTTGAACGCGTTTTGGAAAAGTGGCCGCAACGCCTTTCATCGACTGCTTTACGTCTTGATGGCAATCAGCACATGCTTTACCCGCAGGATTAGTACGATCACCCCACAGCGCTTCTCCATCCATAATCCAAAACAATGCGGGATTTAAATTGATGTCCTTTTGCATTGCTTGATTGCTGGGTGTCATTAAAGCGGTAGTCGATTGCCGCTGATCCGCATGGGATGGCATGGCCACAACAAAAACAAAGCACAGCACACTAATCTGAGCCAATTGCCTCTTGATCATGAAACAGTAATGGCTTGGTTGACTATCGTGAGGTAATTGTTATCGCCTTGCCACTTGAATTCAAAAGTGCCCGATTGGTCGGCTTTGGCATAGAAGATAAAAAGGGGATTTGAGCCAACCCCTGAATGTAAATCCGCCTTAAAGACTTCCTTGCCATTGTAGGTACAAGTAAAGCTCCGAATAATATCGCGTGGCACCCGTACACCTTGCTCGGTGTGCCGAAAGCCAGATTCCATATCGTGTTGCACGATCGCACGGATTGAAAACACTTCACCCTTTTTTGCCGTTTTAGGCATGGT
>DAIPIK010000014.1:0-12848 GCA_036770845.1 Polynucleobacter sp.
CATACAAAACATAGAGAAGATAAGCCACGATCAGTGTATTGATAAATAGGATTACGATCATCAACCAGCTAAACCGGTGAATGAGCTCATTGATCTCAAATGGAATATAAATAAAACCGGAAAATACGGCCAACCATTGCGCCCAGCTCTGGTTGAACCAAATTCCGCCCGCTTCAACCCAGCGCAAGGCGCCCATAAGGCAAGCCAATACAGCAATACTTAATATTTGCGCTTGATTAAAGCTCCCTAGCCAAGCAAATACCATTTGTAAGAAAGGATCGTTGGAGGCAATGCCACCTAGTATCGGGTGATCAAGCCAAGAAAATGCTTCCGAACGTCGATACACCAAAAAAAGACTTACGCCAATAGTGATGGCAATGGATCCCCGCAATACCTTGAGACAGGCAATGGTTTTAAGGCTTTTACTCATGCACTGAATTTACAGTTTGCGGATCTTTAGAGCGCATGAAAATGGGCTATTCTGGTGCACATTACTTCTGAAATAGTCGAACCATCAAGTCCAATGCGACTCGTTGATGCGATGAGGTTCCAAAATACGGGGATCTTTCCAGAAAGTCATTTCGAATCATGGCATGCGAGGCTCTCAAGCAAATCCTTAGCTCATTTTCATCCATGATTTTCATTGTTCCGGACTGGTTCCGGGTCTGAGCCTGCATTAGGGGCCCAATGAGAACATCCATTGTCTTGTAGATATTCTCTGGGTCAGGTACGGCCTTTATAAAAAGCCGATAGAAAGGGATCACCTTGCCGGGTTTGCGGGATCGCAAGTTATCAAAATAATAGCCAGATACCATCATCATCAATTGCCTGACCGTTCCATGATCAGGGAAGGCTTCAATTTTTGGCACTAAACCAGCATGGAGGCGTGTAACAAAAAAACGCCAAATACTGGTGTATAGATCATCCTTGTTTTTGAAGTAACGATATAAGGAGCCTACTGAATAGCCAGACCGTACCGCTAAATTTTGCGATGTAACGGATTCAATCTCTTCTGCGCTCTCCAAGGCATTTATAGCAGCCTGGATGATGGTTTCCGCAGTCGCTTCAGCCCTTGATTGCTTGGGCTGAATTCTCAGTTTTTTATCTGCAGACACAAAGCATTCCCTTTTGACTTTTGAAACTGAATATTACAAGGCTTGGTTAATTGCTGATTAGAAAAAAACGATTTAAATCAATGAATTAAGCGAGGGAAAAAAACGTACGAAGATGAGCATATTACAGGCTTATTGCGCGCTTATCTAGCTATATTGGAAGGCATGAAAAAAAGACCCATGCCTCTGAATTTACATCAAAACCATGGGTGAGGCGTTGCTCATAAGCGGCGCATTGATTTTTGGCGGAATGATTTCAGGCCTAGTCAAATCCCATCCGTTCTATAGGCACCAGAGTCAGAAATTCAAAGAGGTATATCAAGCTAAGCTTTGGCAGAACTTACAAAGCCAATACAGTAAAAATGAAGCGTATTGGATTTCGAGGGCCATCACGGACTATATCTATGATTTCAACAGGCGACTATATGAAGATGTTCATATTGAGCGCTACATGAGCCGTGCCATGAAAGAAAAAAATGATTTATACAAGCTACAAATCGAGTCGCCCAATGTATTGTGCGAAGAGTTAGTGATTAGGGCGGTAGAGCTTAGGGTTCCGCCCATGCTTTTCTTTACTCACTTGAAAGAACTGCATGAGAATTACTTGGTGCCAATGGGTAAATTAACCCCCGCCTCGATAGAAGGCCTGCCAGGAGCAGGCGTCTATTATTTGGAGTTAACTAAATTGCCGCTGAGTACGAAACAAATGACCCGCTATCTTGATATGATCAATTAAGGCCACTTCTAATTCAGCTCGGCTTCACGGCCCTTAGATATAGCATCTAGCCTGTTTCGTCAAAATCTTGACTACAAATCCATTAATGAGGATAAAGGCACTCTGTTTTAAGCCGGCCTTATCGGCCATAAAGAGTGGCTCTTAAGGGGACAGTCAATTAGTATCGCTAGTTATTACTAACTCACCCCACATCACAATATCGACATCTACCAGTTGCCACCCTTTGTGTTGAAAGCCAATATCAAAGTCATCTGTAGTTTTGCTGTTATTAAAGATGGAAGATAAGGCATCTTGTTCTGCTTTTGGGGTGGTCTCTGAATAGTAAATAAGCTTATTGCCTTCGTCCGAAAGACGAACCTCCGAATAGTCTTGGTCGCCCACACTAATCCCTATGTGTTGCTCGTATTCGTTTAGAAAATTAGGCGGCGTATCGATTAGGAATGAGCCACTTTTCCAAAGAAACCCACAATTAATTTCTTTATTTTCTTTGCGATACGTCATCCGCTCCGAGATATGAAACTCACTTTTGGGACTAATCTTAAATGCCATGGCTACTCCTTTTAGGAATGACGGCGATAAGATAAGTTATCAGATTCAGCAATAAATGTGAATAAATTAGTTTATTGAGCATTGCCAGTAAAAAAATGTACGCAAATTTCCCATATAGAAAGCGTTATTTCATATAAAAGTGCTGTATTCGCCCAACAGCCAATAGAGTTGCCAGAGCTTCAAATCTAGAATTAGAAGAAATAAAACGTCTCCAGTCGCAACAGCGATTAAACAAAAAAGACGAATGGGCTTTAATAAATAAAGCAGTGGAGCGGGCAGATATGTATAAAAAAACTACAAAATTAACAGCGCATAAAAACATTAAATACACCAATGAGATTGGTGCTGGATCAAGCATTCTTGGAAATCTTGAGGGGGCGGGTAACTATAAAATTGCTGGCGGATTAATGGGCAATATTACGGAGGCTTTATCGGCAGGTGCAACATTAGTCATTGATCAAGATGGATACATCCAAGGTGACATTCAGTACTCCAACTTGATTGTTATCGGAACAGTGGATGGCTCCATCGACGTCAGCGGCCGAATTGAGGTGTATCCCAGCGCCGTCATACGTGGGAATATTAAATACAAGCAATTGAATATTCACCCCGATGCCAAAGTAAACGGCAGAATCACCTGCTCGAATCTGCAAGAAAAAGACCAGGATTTAGCCGAGGTAATCAATTTAAGCACTGCGTCAAAAACAGGAACCTAAACCGACAATTGAAGAATAAATTATGTTGAGCGTAGAGCTGGGTGAATTAACTTCGTAATGGTAAGACCGGTGTCGCATTTGACATCTTTTTTGAATTGGCGCAGTTCGAGTTAAGCGCCGACGCTCAGCTTGCTCTAATTAAGATGTGCTCAGATGGGGTATTAAAAACAGATCAAGTTAAAAGTTGGTTGACTTGGTTTAATGTAATACCCTGCATGCAGCAGGGTATTTTCTAGGCACGCACTATTGTTGTGGCCCCTCTGGCTTGATGTTATGGTTTTGGCATGAACTGTAAAAAATGCAAATTTTTCTACATTACGTGGGACAAGAAGTTTCCCTATGGCTGCAAGCTGTATGAAATAAAATCAAAAACAACTCCAGACGCGCAAGTTTTAGTAAATACCGGCATTGCCTGTCTAGGCTATCAACCTAAAATCACCATGAAACACTAGTCTTGGGTTGATCTTAAGGTAATTCGTCTCGGATGTGCCGATCGAGAAGTGTCTATTAGAAGGATGGCCGTGTTCAATCAGAATGATCCTTATTGCATCGGCGCATTCATCCAATATTGGCATAAACAATCGATTAAGCGAAGTACTGCGAATGGTGTTGATGGCGCAAATAATTTTGTAGAATAGATTGATGACAAACCTCAATCAGCTGCCTAGCGATTTACCCATTCCGCACGATGATGGCTCAACGCATCATTTGAAGGGAATGAAAATACCCCCTGTTGCTTTAAAGGCCACTAATGGTAAGACTATTAATCTGGGAGAAATCAAAGGTAAATTGGTTATCTATTGCTATCCCATGACAGGTCAACCCAATGTTGCATTGCCGGATGGTTGGGATCAAATCCCGGGGGCAAGAGGTTGTACGCCACAAAGCTGTTCATTTAGAGATCACTACCAAGAGCTTCAAGCATTGGGCGCAGAAGTCGTGGGCTTGAGTGTTCAGTCTACTGACTATCAAAAAGAGATGGCCGAGAGACTTCACTTGCCATTTCCTGTTGTGAGCGATGAAGACTATCAATTTCAAAAGGCATTGAATATGCCAACTTTTGTGGCCGCCGGCATGACATTATTAAAGCGAGTCACGCTCATTGCCAATAATGGCGTGATTGAGGCGGTTCACTACCCCATCTTCCCGAGCGACAGTGACCCAGCCTGGGTTATTGCTTATTTAAAAACCCATTCAGTTACTTAGCCTAGGACAACAGTCGATGGAATGCTAGGCTCTGGTGAGTGCCTGTATTGCTTCAATGTGTTTATCAGACGTCCCAAAGCTATCTAGAAGCGTTTGCCGCTGCCCCATTTCAAACTCAGTAAATGTAAATGCGGGCCCGACAACGCAGCTGACCAAGCAAAAAGACTCAGCCCGTACCGGTTTTGCTGCAAACCAAGTGCCGGCCGGAACCGTAGCTTGAAACTGCATGGACTCCAGGCCAATCTGAACCGCGGTCAGCCTATTCTTCGAATCAAAGTAGTGGATGGCAATATCGCAACCTAAATGAAAGAACCAGGTTTCATCGGAGTGAATACGATGCCACGCCGAAAAATCATGCCCTGATAAAAGGTAGTAAATGCTGGAATAGGCATTCTTGCTATTGCCATTGGCCTCCTTTATAAGGGAGCTTGCCCGATGCATTTCCCGGTAGAAGCCTCCTTCTGGGTGAGGTTCTAGCCCGAGCGAGTCAATTACAGCCTTGATGTCCTGCATAAAAGAGCACCTTTTCTATATACACAATTCGATAAAAGTACGATAAACTATTTACAAGCAGGAGAGTGAGGCTATGCCTCCACCGAAGGCGCAAACTCCCATGAACGCTCAGGTATCCACCCGGAAGGTACTGCTTATCCTAAATAGCCGTCTGGAGAGTCGCCATCATGTGGCGCACCGAAGGAGCAAATACTAAGCTGGGCTTAGTATGAATCTCTCAGGTATCAGGGACAGGGGGAGCGGCAAGCTTGCAATCAGCCAGTCTGATTGCGTGCCGCTATTAGGAGCCCCGCAATGACACGTTATTCCGGTTAATTTAGTGAATTGATTTTGGATCATTGACCACCCGATTGGTCACCACTACAACCCACTAAATGAAAGCAATTCCCATGTCGAATCAATATGCACACGAAGCCCCTTATCACCCAGGTTATGAGGATGCCTCATTTAAAAACGAAGTATCCCCACAAATTGCCGAGTTAAATGAGTACCGCAAAATGAGTGCCCGGCACTTGCAGTTCTCTAATACGATTGTGCAATTCTGCAAGTCTGATTTAAACCACCATGCCCAGCAAAGGCAGGTAAGAAGCTAAGCAGGCCAGCAAACCAGAAGATGGATTAAAACCACCTGCGGGTGGTTTTTTCATGGCGATGTACTATAACAATTCATCATTCTTTAAGGCAACGCATGCTTATCGTTACAACGCTAATCGCTTGCATTTTGGCGGCACTCTTTCTTCGCCTATCGTTTGGTGTTATTCGTCTGCGACGACAGCATAAAGTTGGTCTGGGTAGCGGCGGCGTTGACGATTTGGAGCGTGCCATTCGTGCGCAAGCCAATTTTGCTGAATACGTCCCGATCGCGTTAATACTCATGGCTTGCCTTGAGTTCAATGAAGCGCCACTGTGGCTCATTGCTATTCTTGGCATTGCTTTGGTAGTTGGACGAGTAATACATGCCATAGGAATTAATCAACCACCACCGCACTTTAGCAATCGCATCATCGGCATGAAATTCACGATTACGACCCTAATTATGCTGGTGGTATGCAATCTAGTCTGGTTACTGTTGCAGCTCTGGTGATAGGAAAGCATATGCAAACGAAGCGTTATTACCTAACCTTAGCGTGCTGTATCGCGCTCCCACTTTTATACGGATGTGCTACGACTAACTATGGCGATAATCAATTTAATCTCAGTATGGCGAGCTCAGGCAAAGACGTCATGTGGGTGCCAACCAAAGTTGAGATGGCCGATCAAATGCTTTCGCTCGCACAAGTACGCAAAGGAGATCTGGTGTATGACTTGGGTTCGGGTGATGGCGTTATTCCAATTGAGGCAGCAAAAAAATACCAGGTACGCGCAGTCGGGATTGAGTACAACCCCGATTTAGTCAAGCTATCCCAGCGCAATGCAGCGCGGTCTAAAGTCGAAAGTCTTGTCACGTTTAAGCAGGGCGATATTTTTGTGGAGGATTTTTCAAAAGCCACTGTACTGACTTTATATCTCGGCGAAAACCTCAACACCAAGCTGATGCCCACCATTTTAAAAATGCAAGCCGGTACGCGGGTGGTCTCCAACACATTTCGGATGGAGGGGTGGATACCAGATCAGGAAGTACGTATTTCCAATGGAGAAATGGCCTATCTATGGATTGTCCCAGCTGATATCGATGGCAGCTGGCAATGGAATGGCCCATCTGGACTAAGCGATCTTCGACTCGTGCTACGTCAGAAGAAGCAATTCGTTGATGGAACGCTGTATCAGGGTAGCAAGCGAATAGCCCACTTTGAAGATGGCCGCATCCGAGGATCGGATCTGGAGTTCGCATTTGCTTACCAAAATACAAACTATGCGTTTAAGGGCAAGATAAGCGGGCCGAGCATGACCGGCAATCTGAACAATAACTCTTCCTTGGCTGTAAGCGCTAAGCGCTAAAGATAGGCCTTAGAGATAATCCATCCTCCACTAATCGTGTTCAACTTTACTCAATTAGATCTACCGCTGATTCAGGCCCCAATGGCCGGTGGAATTACTACGCCGCAATTGGTTGCGGCAGTAGCAAATCATGGCGGTGTTGGAAGCTTTGGTTTTGCCTACAGTACGCCAGAAAAGATTCATACTGATTTAGTAATGGCGCAGTCAATGACCAGCGGACCCATTAACGCTAATTTTTTTGTGTTCAGTCCAGTTTGCTTACCAAGCGAGCAGATACAAAAAAATGCCATGCAGGCTTTAGGTTCGCTGGGTGTGGGCGGAGTGCAATCGCTCGCGCTCCCAGTTGAGCCCTTCTATCCCAATCTGATGGAGCAGCTAGAACCCATTTGGAAGACTCGACCGGCAATTCTGAGTTTTCATTTTGGTCTGCCACCAGAGGGCGTTATTGAAAAAGCCCATGCACTTGGGATTGCAGTAGGTATCAGTGCCACTAGCCTTACGGAAGCCCTAGCCATTGAATCGGCTCATGCGGATTTTATTGTTGCTCAGGGAATCGAAGCCGGCGGGCATCGCGGGCAATTTGATTTGCAGGCCAAAGACGAGGTACTAAATACTTTAGAGCTAACTGCTCAGCTAGCTAAACATTGCCATATACCAATTGTTGCTGCGGGTGGCATCATGAATGGAGCCCATATAAAAAATGCATTGGCAAAGGGTGCGCAGGCAGTACAAATGGGAACGGCATTTTTGTGCTGCGATGAGTCAGGGACGCCGCCCAGTTATCGCCACTATTTAATGCATAAACAAGAAAGACCAACGACGTTGACGAAGGCTTTTTCTGGACGACTTGCGCGCGGCCTGGAAAACACCTTCACACGTACTATGCAAGACCAAACTACATTGCCCTTTCCTATCCAAAATACACTGACGGGGCCTCTGCGCCAGTGGGCTGTAGCACAGAACGATGCCGAGTACCAGAGTCTTTGGGCGGGCACAGCATATGCACAGGTTCGGAGTATGACAACAAAAGACTTGATGCAGCAATTGCGTAATGAGATCGAAGCACAGCGATAAAACTAGAATGTATAAAACATGAAAAAGATTATTGGAGTACACCATGCCGATGAGCAGCATTGGGTAGGCGATGGATTCCCGGTGCGGACCTTGTTTTCATATCAGTCTATGGGTGAGCTACTGAGCCCTTTTTTAATGCTGGATTATGCAAGCCCAACACGCTTTCTCCCGGCCACAACAGCAAAAGGCGTTGGCCCGCATCCGCACCGCGGATTTGAGACGGTCACGATTGTCTACGAAGGGGAACTTGCGCACAAAGACTCGGCCGGTAATAGCGGCACAATTGGCCTGGGCGACGTGCAGTGGATGACGGCTGGTGCTGGCATTTTGCACGAAGAAATGCACTCAGCGAAATTCACACAGCAAGGCGGCATGCTAAGCATGGCGCAGCTCTGGGTTAACTTACCAGCAAACCAAAAGATGACACCGCCTGCCTACCAGGCAATCGAGGCTGAGCAGATCCCAACCATCCAATTAGAAAATGATCAGGGTAGGGCTCGGCTTATTGCAGGCAATCATGCTGGACTTTCTGGGCCTGCTAAAACCCATACAGCCATGCAGGTGTGGGACCTGCAGATTAAAAAAGGAGCCGTCATTTCCCTGCCCGCAGCTAATGATTGGAGTACTGCGCTGGCGATATTGCATGGCCAAGTGAAGACCGATAAGGGGCTTGCAGGAGATGGGAGTCTGATAGCCTATAGTCAAGCGGGCTCTGGTATTGAGCTAGTTGCCAGCGAAGATACGCACGCCCTCTTTTTGAGTGGTGAGCCAATTCGGGAGCCAATAGTAGGCTATGGCCCTTTTGTCATGAATACCAAAGCTGAAATCGCTCAGGCAATTGACGACTTCAATGGCGGCCAGTTTGGCAGGCTTGACTAGACTAGAAGCTGGCGGCTAAGCCAATCGAGGTGCCGCGCACGTTTTGCCCAAATTGATAACGAAACACAATTCGCACGCGACTAAAGAGCGGCTCTGATTGGCTGCGGTCAAACTCAATGCCACCACCTAGCGATGACAAGGAATTAAAACCCAGTGCACCGCGCAGATCACCTAAAAACTCGGTGTGCGCTGCTTCCATAACGGCGCGAATCGGCATCGAAAAAAAACTTAATGGCGTTGGCACTCGATTGCGAGCCCACAAGCTGAGGCTTTGGGAGTTGGCTGAGCCCTGAACTGCCTTAGAGGTATCAAAGGTATTCATTTCAATATTGGTGTAGCGTAACTCAATATCAATTTCACGCTCTGGCTTGTAATGTTCGTAGTCCAACATTAACGAACCACCAAGACCGTAGGTATTCATGCGCCCATTCTGTAAAAACTGCAGGTCAGCGCCTGTTTGATTTTCAATGACCCGAGACGCAATCGATAGATCGCTTTCTAGATGGCCCAGCATGACGTTGGCAATCGGCCTGATACGCAGTTCGTTAGTGAGTGGAAAATCCCAGCCGACACCACCGGTGCCGGTGATGCTATTCCAATGAACGGGAACATCAACGCTGGTATTGCCGACGGTCCCAATAAAACTCGGGTTGTATCGATTAACTGCAAGAGTGCCTTCAAGATAAAGTGGCACATTTCGACTAAGGCGATCTCCGCCGCCCAAAGAAATCATTTGCAAGTTGGGGTTGTTGCCACTGCGATCGGTAATGGATAGGGATCCGGTGGTGACGTCGGGCGTTAAAGAATAGCCAGTAATCACCATGAAAGCATCTGCCCGTTTTTTTAAAAAGGAATTGAGGGCATCGGCGCCTTGTGCGTGCGCACTCGTAATCAATGCTCCACACACCATAACGAGGCAAATCAGTTGGCTTCGAAAAGGGTGCGGCATCGTTTAGTGGTTAGCAGACTAGATGGAGAGAATATACGCTTACGTGGGCCGAATAATGAACCCACAAGATCCCTGAAATTATAAGGCGGCTAGGCCGCCTGGTAAGTCGTTATCATATAGGCGTGAATAACTTTCTTGATCCCGCCATTCTCTTTTTTGTGTTTGGTGCATTTGCCGGACTGATTAAGTCGAATTTAGAGATTCCGCAACCCATTGCGCGCTTTTTGTCGTTGTATTTGTTAATGGCCTTAGGGCTAAAAGGCGGCTTTGCGCTCCAGAAATCCGGCTTCACTCAAGAGATTGGTTTGGCGCTGGGCCTCGCCATCTTTTTGGCCATCATTATTCCAATCATTGCCTATGCAGTGCTGCGAACCCGGCTAAACAATTATGACTCCGCCGCCATCGCAGCAACATACGGCTCTGTCAGCGCGGTTACCTTTATTACGGCAACCCAATTTTTGAGTAATCAAGAGATTCCCTATGGCGGCCATATGGCGGCAGCGATGGCGCTGATGGAGTCTCCCGCTATTATTTTGGCCATTGTATTGGCCAACAAAGCCCGCGTCAGCAGTACCAGCAAGGCTCAGTCGATTGGCTTATCAAAAGTGTTGCATGAATCATTTACCGATGGCGCGCAGCTTTTATTGCTCGGTTCAATGGCGGTTGGCATGCTGAGCGGCGAAGATGGCCAGCGCATCATGGCGCCATTCTCAATTGATTTGTTTAAGGGAATGTTGGCGTTCTTCCTCTTAGATATGGGTTTAATGGCAGCAAAAAATTTCAGCGGCATCAAAGGCAAGCCGCTGATCGTGGTGATTTATGCGCTGATTGCGCCTTTAGTGCACGCGGGTATTGCTTTGGTTCTCTGCACCCTATTGCAGTTGCCATTAGGAGATACGATCCTATTAATGGTGCTCGCCGCTAGCGCATCCTATATTGCGGTACCGGCCGTATTGCGCCATGCCCTGCCCGAAGTCAATCCAGCGCTCTATATGGGAATGTCCTTAGGCATCACCTTCCCCTTTAACATCATTATTGGCATACCGCTGTATTCATTTGTAGCGCAACTGTTGCGATAACACCTTATTCATACTTTGCCTTGGCTACTTGGTATAGTGTGTTGATCCATTAACAAAAGGACTGATATGACCCACCATGAAAAACTCATTGCTGCGTTTGAGGCTTATAAAGAAGAGAACACCAAGTTTCAGGAAAAGGGCGTGAAAGCATCTGCTGCACGCGCACGCAAAGCACTTCAAGAAATTGCTGGGTCATGCAAAGAGCGTCGTAAAGAAATTACGGCAGAAAAAGAAATGCTTGAGGGCAAAAAAGGCGAAGGCATGTCACAAGATGCTGCTCGCCATGCCCACGTTCGGAAGTAATTAACGCGCACCCAATTGGTGCTGTTTTAAGAAACCGACTGGCTTTGGGGTATTAATATGTAAATGCAGTCGATTTATTTATTTTTACCCTCCATAAGCATTCTTTGGCCACCCTTTGGGGTGGCCTTTTCTTTGCGTTGCAGCTTATTTCATGGCGGTTGGCGTTGGGTTGGCAGAGACTTCCATGGCCAACTTCACTGAGCGCTTGGCCATTTCCTCAAATGAGGCGATGGAGCCCGAGCCGGTTCTGAAAGTTTCGCCCTCCAGGGTGATCACACCACCACCAATAAAGTCTTTGGACTGACTATCGGTAATTTTGCTTTCAATAACTAATGCGGGCGTCTTGGAGTTGACGCCGGAGGCATAAGCCGCGGCATTGGCTGCCAGACCAATGGGAGTGAAGTTCCATGGCTTTAGTCCGTCTGCAGAAACTTCAGCGCCCGTAATACCAACCGATATGCGCGCGACTCCAGGCCCGGGCTGCGTAACGATGCGTAAACCGCGGCGATCTTCTACCGCCTCGCGCATCGACATTTCGAGGGCGCGCTTTGCTTGCGCCACCACTTGAGGAGTAATCTCACTCGTGAATTGCGATTGATTCAGATAAATGGGGTCCAAAATAACGGCAGTGTAAGCATTGGGATTAACGCCCGCCTTGCGATAGCGCCAAATGCGTGTTCCTTCGGGAGCGTTCGTAACAGGCTGCAATAAGCGATAGTTAGGTAAAAAACCAGACTCTGGCATGGCAGTCGTAGACATAATTTTGGGTCCGCTACTGCAGGCTACCAAAGCGCTTAAAAGCGGCGTCATTATGAGGAGTGCAACTAATGTTCTGCGCTTCATGAATAGATCCTTTTGATGTCATGCGGCACATGATGTAAATTCATTCTAAGGCCAATCCGTTATAACTGCCTGCAGTACAAGCGAGTAAACAAGCTAAATCAACAAAAAAGGAAAAACCATGGCAAAAAGCGATCGATTTGAAAAAGGCCTCGTAGTGCGCCGCAAAGTACTAGGGGAAGCCTATGTCGACCAAGCATTGAAAAACGCGGATGATTTTTCAATGCCGCTACAAGATTTTGTAACTGAAAATGCCTGGGGCACGGTATGGGTTCGAGACGGATTAACGCTCAAGCAGCGCAGCTTAATTACGGTGTCCGCGATTATTGCGATGAATCGACCGCATGAACTGAAGTTGCACATCCGTGGCGCACTCAACAATGGCGTCACAAAGGAAGAGCTACGCGAAGTCTTTTTACATTGTGGCGCTTATTGCGGAGCGCCCGCAGTAGTTGATGCGTTTCGGATCGCGCGCGAAGTATTTGCCGAGGACACTAAGGCAGCGAGCTAAAACGTACCAGGATACAAAATATCTTTGGTCACATCTTGAATGTCACGGTGACCTGTAAAGGCCATCGTGATATCGAGCTCTTTGTGAATAATCTCAAGGCATTTCGTTACACCAGCCTCGCCCATGGCACCAAGACCATACAAGAATGGGCGACCAATTAAGGTGCCGCGCGCACCCAATGCCCAGGCTTTTAAAACATCTTGGCCGGAGCGGATGCCGCCATCCATCCAGACCTCGATATCCTTACCAACCGCATTGACGATGCCGGGCAAGGCCTGAATGCTCGAAATTGCTCCGTCGAGTTGACGGCCGCCGTGATTTGAAACGATCAGCGCGTCCGCGCCAGAGTCTGCGGCGAGGCGTGCGTCGCCCTCATCCAATATTCCCTTAATGATGAGTTTTCCGCCCCAGCGCTTTTTGATCCATTCGACATCGCCCCAATT
>DAIPIK010000015.1:0-1883 GCA_036770845.1 Polynucleobacter sp.
GTCTCGGCGATTTACGGTATCGGCAATCCAGGGGATTACCACAGCATGGTGATGACCTTACGTCCCGGCGACAAGATGAGCCAGCGCGACATTGTGACGCGCTTAATTGCAATGCAATACGACCGCAATGAAATGGATTTTCAGCGGGGCGTATTTCGCGTGCGCGGCGACACCATCGATATTTTTCCTGCCGAACACAATGAGCTTGCGGTTCGGGTTGAGCTATTTGATGATGTGATTGAGAGCCTGCAATTTTTTGATCCCCTGACGGGCCGTATTAAACAAAAGATCCCCCGCTTTACGGTTTACCCCAGTTCGCACTACGTCACCCCGCGCGAAACTGTACTCAATGCAATCGAGACCATCAAAACTGAATTGCGCGATCGCTTGGCTGAGTTTGTGAAGGATGGCAAGCTAGTAGAGGCTCAGCGCTTAGAGCAGCGAACGCGCTTTGATCTCGAGATGCTCAATGAGTTGGGGTTTTGCAAAGGCATTGAAAACTACTCGCGCCATTTGTCGGGCGCAAAACCAGGCGAGTCGCCGCCAACTTTAGTCGACTATCTGCCCCAAGATGCCTTGATGTTCTTGGATGAGAGCCACGTCATGATTGGGCAGTTGAACGCCATGTACAACGGCGATCGATCACGTAAGCAAACCCTAGTAGATTTTGGCTTTCGTCTGCCATCGGCGCTCGATAACCGACCGCTGAAGTTTCCGGAGTTTGAAACCAAAATGCGGCAAGCCATTTTTGTGTCGGCTACTCCGGCTGATTATGAGGCCAGCAAAACAGGCCAGGTGGTTGAGCAAGTGGCGAGACCAACGGGCCTCGTAGACCCGCAAATTGAGGTATTGCCTGCCAGCTCTCAAGTGGATGACTTGCTCAATCAAATTCATGAGCGCGTGAAGGTGGGTGAGCGCGTCTTAGTCACCGTACTGACTAAGCGGATGGCGGAGCAGCTCACTGATTTTTTATCCGACAATGGCGTCAAAGTGCGCTATGTGCACTCGGATATTGATACGGTAGAGCGCGTCGAAATTATTCGAGACTTACGTTTGGGTGCATTTGATGTCCTTGTCGGGATTAACTTGCTGCGAGAGGGTCTCGATATTCCTGAGGTATCGCTGGTTGCTATTTTGGATGCCGACAAGGAAGGCTTTTTGCGCTCGGAACGCAGCCTGATTCAAACGATTGGCCGGGCGGCACGCAATATGAATGGCAAGGCAATCTTGTATGCCGATCGCATTACCGATTCGATGCGCCGCGCCATCGATGAGACCGAACGTCGTCGTAGCAAGCAAATCACCTTTAATACAGCGCATGGCATTGAGCCGCGCGGTGTAACGAAGCGCATTAAAGACATCATCGATGGGGTTTACGACGTCAAAGAGAAGCGTTCTGAGTTTGTGGCCGCAGAAGAACAGGCCCACTATGCTGGGCTAAGTGAGCGGGCGCTCTCGGCAGAAATCAAGCGCCTAGAGAAGCAAATGAACGCCGAGGCTAAGAATCTCGAGTTTGAAAAGGCGGCTGCGACCCGCGATCGCCTCAGTAAGGTCAAAGAAATGGCCTTTGGCGCCCTATCCCAGGATGCCCTATAGCCAAAATGGGTAGTACCCGAGCAAATTAGTCGGGTATCTGTTATTCTTGACTATAACGGTTGGGTATTACCCGCCCGACTGTGCGCTGTCCATAACAATCCATTACCAAGGTGCCATATGAGACTTACAACAAAAGGTCGTTTTGCAGTAACCGCCATGATTGATTTGGCGCTACGGGAGGCCCATGGCCCCGTAACCCTAGCTGGCATTAGCCAAAGGCAACACATTTCACTCTCTTACCTTGAGCAGCTGTTCGGTAAGTTACGCCGCTTTAACATCGTTGAGAG
>DAIPIK010000015.1:1983-12723 GCA_036770845.1 Polynucleobacter sp.
TCTCTTACCTTGAGCAGCTGTTCGGTAAGTTACGCCGCTTTAACATCGTTGAGAGTACACGCGGCCCAGGCGGCGGTTATACCCTAGCGCGCAAGCCCGAAGAGGTTAGCGTGGCCGATATTATTGTTGCGGTGGACGAGCCCTTGGATGCAACCCAGTGTGGCGGAAAGGGCAATTGCCACGGCGATGATGAACAACATGGTCGCTGCATGACGCACGATTTGTGGGCTAATCTGAATACCCGCATGGTCGAATACCTTGCATCGGTATCGTTGCGTGATTTAGTAGCGCAACAAGCTGAGCGGGGTCAGGTTGTGCATGATTTGCGTGAGCGCAAAGTCAAAGCAGAACCGATTAAGGTCATGAAAGCAGCGCCTGTACCGCTCGCAAAAAAAGAGTCTGGTATCGCCGCTAAGCCATTGCTCGTGAATTCCGTCTTTAACCTTGCTCGGCAAAGTTAAGTTTTAATACTGCATCGTTTACTACTGAAGATTTTTATTTATGAACGCACCTGAAACCAAAGCCATCCAGCCCGTATCGCTGTTTAGCCCCAAGCATTTTCCAGTCTATATGGACTACTCTGCCACCACACCGATTGACCCGCGCGTGGTCGACAAGATGATTCCTTATCTGCGCGAGCAGTTCGGTAATGCGGCATCGCGAAGCCATGCCTTTGGCTGGGCCGCAGAAGAGGCTGTTGAGGAGGCGCGCAATGAGGTAGCAAAGTTGGTGCATGCCGATCCCCGCGAGATTGTCTGGACCAGCGGCGCGACTGAAAGTATTAATTTGGCGGTAAAGGGCGCGGCGCACTTTTATCAAGAAAAGGGCAAGCACCTGATTACGATTAAGACCGAGCACAAAGCAACTCTAGATACTTGCCGTGAACTCGAGCGGGAAGGGTTTGAAGTAACCTACCTGGACGTATTGCCTAATGGCCTGATTGATTTTGACGTGTTGCAGGCAGCCATTCGTCCCGATACGATTTTGGTTTCGGTGATGTACGTTAATAACGAGATTGGTGTAATTCAGGACATTCCTCGCATTGGTGAACTTACTCGCTCAAAGGGCATCATCCTGCACGTTGATGCAGCCCAAGCGACCGGCAAGATTGAAATTGACTTGGAAAAAATCAAAGTGGATTTGATGAGTTTTTCTGCCCACAAATCCTATGGACCCAAAGGCATTGGCGCTTTGTTTGTGCGTCGCAAGCCCCGCATTCGGATTGAAGCGCAAATTCATGGCGGCGGTCATGAGCGAGGTATGCGCTCGGGAACATTGCCAGTGCATCAAATTGTCGGCATGGGTGAGGCATTTAAATTTGCCCGCCTTGATATGATTGAAGAAAATAAGCGCATTCGTGCCTTGCGCGATCGCCTCTTGAGTGGCCTGCAGGATATCGAAGAGGTCTATGTCAATGGCGATATGGATCAACGTGTGGCACACAACCTCAACATCAGTTTTAATTATGTTGAAGGCGAATCGATGTTGATGGCTTTGAAAGACATTGCTATTTCATCCGGATCGGCGTGTACCTCGGCATCCTTGGAACCATCCTATGTATTGCGCGCCTTAGGTCGCAATGATGAACTAGCGCACAGCTCCATTCGGTTTACCATTGGCCGCTTTACTACCGAAGAGGAAGTTGACTTTACGGTGCAATTGGTCAAAGAAAAGATCGCCAAACTCCGCGAATTGTCTCCTTTATGGGAGATGTTCAAAGACGGCATTGATTTGAGTACGATTCAGTGGGCTGCCCACTAAGCAGATTAAGACAGCAGGAGAAAGAACCATGGCATATAGCGATAAAGTAATTGATCATTATGAAAACCCCCGTAACGTGGGTTCCTTTGCAAAAACCGATGACAACGTCGGCACCGGCATGGTGGGCGCGCCTGCCTGCGGCGACGTGATGAAATTGCAAATTCGGGTGAATGACCAGGGCATCATTGAGGACGCGAAGTTCAAAACCTACGGATGCGGATCGGCGATTGCATCTTCGTCACTCGTAACTGAGTGGGTTAAGGGTAAAACATTGGATCAGGCTTTAGAGATTAAAAACTCTTTAATAGCCGAAGAGTTGGCCTTGCCACCGGTAAAAATCCATTGCTCCATTTTGGCCGAAGATGCCATTAAGGCAGCGGTTCAAGATTACAAAGAAAAACACCCCGGCAATTAAGTTGATCTGTACTTAGGAATACCTTATGGCAATTACGCTCACTCAAAAAGCAGCTGCACACGTCAATCGCAACCTTCAGAAGCGTGGGAAAGGGTGCGGCTTGCGTCTGGGCGTTCGCACAACTGGCTGTTCTGGCCTAGCCTATCAGTTGGAGTATGTGGACGATGCCGCTCCCGAGGATCAGATGTTTGAATCCAACGGCGTAAAGATTTTTGTTGATCCTAAAAGCTTGGCATACCTTGATGGCACCGAACTCGACTTTGTACGGGAAGGTCTAAATGAGGGTTTTAAGTTTCAAAATCCAAACATGAAGGATGAGTGTGGTTGTGGCGAATCATTCCGCGTCTGAGGATTACTTTCAATTTTTTGGTTTAAGTCCGCAATTCAGTTTGGATCTAGCGCAGCTGGATCAAGCCTACATAGCAATCCAAAAAGAGGTTCACCCCGACCGCCATACCCAAGGTAGCGACAGTGAGCAGCGGATTGCAATGCAAATGGCTACCTTAGCCAATACGGCGCACCAAACATTAAAGCACCCGATTCAGCGCGGCTTGTACCTGTGCAAACTGCATGGTGTTGAGGCTAACTTAGAAACCAATACCGCCATGCCAACGGCTTTTCTTTTGCAGCAAATGGCCTGGCGTGACAGCTTGGATGAGAATGCGGATGATTTTGCTGCGCTCGATGCATTAGCGCTTGAGGTCGATGCTGCATACAAAGCTGCCTTAGTTGAATTAGCAGAAGCAATGGATCGGACGCATAATTACCAGCGGGCAGCCGAATTGCTACGCGGCCTTTTGTTTATCGATAAATTTTCTACTGAATTAGATGACGCCATTGCGGCACTTGCTTGAGTTATTGATCAATGGCTTTATTACAAATTTCTGAACCCGGTATGTCGCTTGCCCCGCATCAGCGGCGCATTGCAATTGGTATCGATCTCGGCACTACCAACTCCTTGGTTGCGGTGGTGCGTGACGCCCTGCCAAAAGTATTGGCAGATGAGCAAGGACGCGAATTGCTTCCATCGGTTGTGCGCTATTTGCCGGGCGGCAGAACCCAAGCTGGATTTGAGGCACTCGAGAGCGTAGTCAGCGATCCAAAAAATACGATTGTTTCTGTCAAACGCTTTATGGGCCGCGGCCTTGGCGATGTGGATCATTTGGAAAATGCCCCTTATGACTTTGTCGATCAGCCCGGTATGCTCAAGTTGCGCACGGTTGCGGGCGACAAGAGCCCCATCGAAGTATCTGCAGAAATCTTAGCGCGCCTGCGGCAGTTAGCTGAAGATTCGGTGAATGATGACATCGTTGGTGCCGTGATTACTGTACCAGCGTATTTTGATGATGCGCAGCGGCAGGCTACGAAAGATGCCGCTAAATTAGCCGGGGTCGAGGTCCTGCGCCTGCTCAACGAACCAACAGCAGCAGCCATCGCCTATGGGCTCGATAACGCATCCGAAGGTCTTTATGCGGTTTATGATCTTGGCGGAGGTACCTTTGACATCTCGATTTTGCGGATGAGCAAAGGCGTCTTCGAAGTTTTATCTACTGGCGGTGATTCGGCATTGGGCGGCGATGATTTTGACCATCGCCTGTACTGCTGGGTGATCGAGCAAGCGAAGTTACCCCCGATTTCGATTCAAGATCACCGTGCTTTGCTGATGGCCTGTAAAACAGCAAAAGAACAGCTAAGCCATAATCCCCTGGCGCGCGTTCATCAAACCTTGAGTGACGGCACTGTAGTAAATGTCGGCGTTAGTCAGGCGCAATTTTTTGAGATGACACAAAACTTGGTCGCCAAAACATTGGCGGCAGTGCGCAAGGCATTGCGTGATTCTGGGCTCAAGGCAGAAGAAATCAAAGGTGTCGTGATGGTGGGTGGTGCAACCCGCATGCCCCATGTCCAGCGTGCGGTGGGTGAGCTTTTTGGTACAGATCCATTGAATAACCTGAATCCTGATCAAGTAGTTGCCATGGGCGCTGCTATGCAGGCCGACTTACTTGCCGGAAACCAAGGTAAGAATGAAGAGTGGCTGTTACTCGACGTGATTCCACTCTCTCTCGGCATTGAGACTATGGGTGGGTTGGTGGAAAAGATTATTCCGCGCAATACACCCATACCCGTTGCTCGGGCACAAGAGTTCACTACCTTCAAAGATGGTCAAACTGCTTTGGCCTTGCACGTGGTCCAAGGTGAACGTGAAACCTCAGCCGATTGTCGATCTTTGGGTAAGTTCGAGTTACGGGGTATACCTGCTATGGTGGCTGGAGCTGCTCGCATTCGGGTTACCTTTCAGGTGGATGCCGATGGTTTATTGTCGGTGCGCGCCACCGAGCAGGGCTCGGGCGTTGAGGCTTCAATTGATATCAAGCCATCCTATGGTTTGAGCGATGCTGAGATTACACGCATGCTGCAAGATGGCTTTGCATCTGCTCAGATTGATTTAAAAGCGAGAGCCCTGCGTGAAGAGCAGGTATCAGCTCAGCGCTTACTGGATGCGGTGCAAGCAGCGCTAAGTAGCGATGGGTATCTGCTAAGTGATGCCGAGCGTACTGCAGTGGATCAAGCGATGGCAACATTGCAAGGCATTCTGTCCTCAGAGGAAGATAGCGATGTATTGCGCCGTGCCGTTGATCATGCCGCTAAAGCAACCGATGATTTTGCACAAAAGCGGATGAATGCCAGCATACAAAAAGCGCTTACTGGCAAAAGTGTTTCTGAAATTTAATTAAACGATTGAGATTAAGTAATGACCCAAATTGTGATTCTGCCCCACAGTGAATATTGTCCCGAGGGCTCAGTGCTTGAAGTTACCCCCGGTACTAGCATCTGCGAAGCCTTGCTGGAAAACGACATACCCATTGAGCATGCGTGCGACATGGTGTGTGCCTGTACCACCTGCCATGTGATTGTGCGCGAGGGCTTTAATAGCTTGAATGAGCCCGATGAAAATGAGGAAGACTTATTGGATCGTGCCTGGGGTTTAAATCCTTTATCAAGGCTTTCATGTCAAGCGATTGTGGCGAAAGAGGATTTGGTGGTTGAGATACCAAAATACTCGATCAATCACGCCAAGGAAAATCACTAGCCTTACTCTTGCCCTTCAGATTTAGACTTACTTCTTAATGGCGCTGAGGAATTGGTCTTTAATGGCACTGGTAATATTTTGCCTGCTATGACGTCTGCGTTCCAGTAAGCCGACTTTTCGGTATATGGTCTTACCGGGCAGCACCTGAATACGAGCCCGTTGATCCTTCTTCCAGTCTAAATTAGCCAATTGTGGAATGATGGAGTAGCCCAAACCTTGCCTTACCAATTCAATAATTGCTTCTACGGAGTTGATTTCCATTCCTTCGTTGACCGTCAATTTATTGACCTTAATGGTTTGATCCACCAAGTATCCAGTCCAGGTTTTTCGTTCAAACCGAATAAAGGGAAGGTTGGCTGGAATGAGTTCCCCGGTTTTTTTTGAGCCGATTCCTTTGACCTTGCTTAGGGGCAAAATGAGAACCATCGGCTCTTTGTATAGCTCGGTCCACAAGGCGCTCTGCGGCAATGGAAATGGAGACTCCGTAACAATTGCCGCATCGAGCTTGCCCTCCAGCACTTGCTCTAGAAAGTCGCTGGATAAACCCGCCATTAATTTAATTTCTAATTCAGGGTAATTGCGTTTTAATTCATTTAAGGCTTTGCCAAAATGGCCCATCAAACTGGATACCAGGGCACCGAGTACGATGGTGCCGCTGAGCTCGGTTTTGAAGCCGGCACCCAAGGCTTCATAGCGCGCGATGATCTCTTGGATTGGCTGAATCAAGGCGCGCCCTTGATTGTTGAGTACGAGAGAGCGTTTATTTCGGTCAAATAGCTCAACCCCGATTTCTTCTTCTAAATGCTGCAATTGCTGACCGGCAGCCGCAGCAGTAAGGCCAATCTCGCGAGCAGCTGCAGCCACGCTGCCGTGGCGGGTAATGGAAATGAAGTTTTTAAGCACGCGGATGCTGGACATGAGCCTTATTATAGTAAAAAAATACTTTATCTCGATAAAAAATCTATTCGATTTAATTTTTACTATACCCCGATATAATTCGACTATGTCTGAAACCAATCTTAAAGTCAAAGTCTGGCGCGGAGCCGAACAAGGTGAGTTTGTTGAATACCTGGTACCGCGCAACTCCAATCAAACCGTTTTGGATGTAGTCACCTACATCCAGCGAAAACTTGACCCCACTCTCAGCTATCGATTTGCTTGCCGTGTGGGTATGTGCGGTTCGTGCGCTATGACCGTCAATGGCGTTGCGCGCTGGACTTGCCGTACGCATGTCGCCAAAATTGTCGAAGGCGACGCATTGGAGATTGCTCCGCTGAATAATTTACCTGTCATTAAAGACCTTGCAACCGATATGCGTGAGTTCTTTAATAAGTGGAAAGGGGCGGTTGGGTTTTTCAAGGGCGAGCAAACGCGCCACGATGATTTTGCAATCGTAAAGCCTGATTCAGAGGAGCGCCAACTAGCCAATGCTGGTATCGAATGCATTGGCTGTGCTGTTTGTTATGCATCATGCGATGTGGTGGCCAGTCGCTCCGATTATTTAGGGCCAGCGGCACTCAATCGTGCTTGGACCCTGACCAACGATATACGTGATACGCAGCAATTGGATCGACTGCGTGCAGTAGCCGGTGATGCGGGTTGCCATACCTGCCATACCCATGGCAGTTGTACGGAGCGCTGCCCGAAGCAGCTAGAACCGACCGCTGGTATTTCGGGCTTGAAAAAGCTAGTGGCTAGGGCAGCTGTGCGCGGTACGAAGTGGGGTAAGTTGTGAGTTTGACTATTAGCAATACTGCGCTGCTACAAGCTAGACTTTGGTATGCCCAGCGTATCAGTGCTATGGTGCTCGGTTTGTGTGTGGCCATTCATTTATTCATTATGTTTTACGCCATCCGTGGCGGTCTTACTGCGGGCGAAATCTTAGGCCGCACTCAGGGTAATTGGCTATTTGCCATTTTTTATGAAGTATTTGTTTTGGCCTGTTTAGTTCACGCGCCGATTGGTTTGGCGAATATTTTGCGTGAAAACTTCCCGCGCTCATCCTGGGTGAGCGTACTCCCTTGGGTCTTGGCAGCCCTGATTTTGATATTAGGAACCACCGCCGTGATTGGTGTCTTTACTGGGGGAGTAGGGCGATGAGCAGTAGACCAAGGCTGGATCACCGCGCTAAATCGCATCTGTCCTACTTTATTTATATGGCGCACCGGATTTCAGGCCTATTGCTCGCCTGTTTTTTGCCCATCCATTTCTTCTTGCTGTCTCAGTCCCTATTTGGGGCAGATGAGCTTGATCATTATTTAAAACTGACTGATTTTTGGGCAGTCAAGATAGGTGAGTGGGGCTTGGTGACGCTATTAACAATTCATCTTGTGGGCGGTGTTCGCCTCCTCATGATTGAGTTTGGCACATGGCGTGGATTACGTAAGGGCTGGATTCAGGCGGCCATCGTTATCTCGATTATTTCCGGCCTTTTATTTTTAGCGTTAGCAGATTAATTGGGAGCACTATGCAGTTACAGATGAGCTTGGTAGAGGAAGCATGCAAGGAGCTGTATATCCGTGCATTAAAAAAATTGCCAGACGATGTAAAGCAGGGCATCGATCGTTTAAATCGGTCTGAGACAGATGCGCGCGCTCAAGTGGTTCTGCAGACTATGGTCACCAATATCGCCGTAGCTGAGCGGGAAGACAATTTACTTTGCCAAGACACGGGTTTGCCGATCTATAACGTCAAGATTGGCCGTAATGTCGAGTTTGATGGTATGGCCTTAAAGGCGGCGATTCGTAAAGGGTGTGAACGCGCCACAACGGAGTATCCACTCCGTTCTTCGGTGGTACACCCGATCACCCGCAAGAATAACCATACCTCCTGCGGCATTGATATGCCGGCAATCCACCTCGACTTCAGTGCTGACAATGAAGTAGTTGAGATTGAAATGATTCCAAAGGGAAGCGGCTCTGAGAATAACTCCTATCTGAAGATGGCTATTCCTGCAGAAGGTATTTTGGGGGTTAAAGCATTTGTGATTGAGAGTGTTGTTGCATCGGGTGGAAAAACCTGCCCACCCACCATTGTTGGTGTTGGTGTTGGCGGAACGTCGGATCAGTGTGTGGCGATGGCTAAGCGGGCTGCCACACGCCCAATTGGCAGCGCCTGTGCCGATGCGGAGGGCGCAAAGCTGGAGCAAGAACTGAGTGCCGCGGTTAATCGTCTTGGTATTGGGCCGCAAGGCTTAGGTGGTGATGGCACTGCGTTTGCAGTTCATGTCGAGTTGGCAGCAACTCATATCACGATGAACCCGGTAGCGGTCAATATGCAATGCCACTCTGCGAGGCGCGCTCGTGCGACCTTTACGCCAGGTGGTGTTGAGTACGGTTTTTAGGAACAATCATGGCCCACTACGATCTACCTACCCCTGTGAGTGAAGCCGATATTCGTCGTCTCAAGATTAACGACACGGTTACCTTGCAAAATACCTTATTTGGAATTCGGGATGCCACGCAGATTCACATGTTTGATCATGATCGTAAAACTAAGTTTGACTTAAGCGGCCACGCGGTAATTCATACGGCCCCCAATGTGCGCAAGGTACCTGTTAGCGCCGAGCACCCAGCCGGTTATCAGCCCATCTGCATTGGTACAACTACATCCGATCGGATGGAGCGCTTTACAAAACCGCTGATGACCCAAAACGGCGTGCGCATGATTGTGGGTAAAGGCGGTATGCGTGAAGACTCCTCTAAGGCATTCGCAGAGCTCGGCGGCGTGTACTTAGCGATTATTGGCGGTACCGCTGCCTTAGAAACTACCTGGATTGAGCAAATTGAAGATGTCGATATGGATGACCTCAATCCAGAGTCGCTCTGGCGATTTAAGATTCGTGACTTTGGCCCACTCTTGGTAGCGATGGATAGCCACGGCGGCAGCATTTATCAAGAAGTCAAAAGCGACGTTGCGCGCAATAAGGTTGATGTACTTAAAAGCTTAGGAATCGAATCATGAATGCCCCTCTTAATATCAAAACCCTTGAAACCGATATCTTAATTTTGGGTTCTGGTGGTGCCGGTCTTTTTGCAGCCCTCCACGCCCATCAAACCAACCCTAATTTACACATTACGATTGCGGTTAAAGGCCTTTTGGGTAAATGTGGCTGCACGCGCATGGTACAGGGTGGGTATAACGTGGCCCTGGCGGAAGGTGACTCGGTAGAGCGTCACTTTATGGATACCATCGAAGGTGGTAAATGGTTATGCGATCAGGATTTAGCTTGGACCCTTGCCACTATGTCGGTTGAGCGTATTCGAGAGCTCGAGAATGAGCTGGGATGTTTTTTTGATCGCAATCCCGATGGCACGATTCACCAAAAGGCATTTGCAGGACAGACGTTTGATCGCACTGTACACAAAGGTGATTTGACTGGCATTGAAATTATCAACCGTTTGGCTGAGCAGGTATGGGCACGCGGTATCCACCGCCTCGAGGAATACCGAGCTGTGGAATTAATTCATAGCGCGGATGGTAAATCACTGGCAGGCGTTTTAATGCTGGATATGCAAACGGGGCAATTTACCTTGGTTCGTGCCAAAGCAGTTTTACTGGCTACGGGTGGCGGACCCACCATGTACAAATACCATACCCCATCGGGCGATAAGAGTTGTGATGGTTTAGCGATGGCACTCCGAGCGGGTTTGGTACTGCGCGATATGGAGATGGTGCAGTTTCATCCGACTGGACTTTTGGCAGGACCTGATACCCGCATGACCGGTACCGTTCTTGAGGAAGGTTTGCGTGGGGCGGGTGGATATTTGCTCAATGGCAATAAAGAGCGCTTCATGGGCAATTACGATTCACGCAATGAGCGTGCAACGCGCGATATTGTCTCGCGCTCAATTAATTCCGAGATTCGGGCGGGACGAGCAACACCCAATGGTGGCGTCTATATTCAGATGAGTCACCTTGGCCCCGATACGGTTCGGAAACTATTTAAAGGGATGGTTGAGCGCTGCGCGGATAGCGGATTTAACTTGGCAGAGGAATTGGTTGAAGTAGTTCCAACGGCGCATTACATGATGGGCGGGCTTGTCTTTAAGCCCGATTGCAGCACCGATTTGCCTGGTCTATTTGCCGCTGGTGAGGATACGGGTGGGGTACATGGGGCCAATCGCTTGGGCGGCAATGGCGTGGCTAATTCCACGGTATTTGGTGGTATTGCGGGCGATGTGATGGCAAAGTGGGTGACCGATATACCCTTAGCTCCCTGCAATATGGATGAGGTAGCCGCGAGCATTCAGGCACATGAAGCACCGCTCAATCGAGTGCCAGGTGATATTGAGCTTATTCGTGATGGATTGGCTGAAGTGATGTGGGATGATGTCGGTATTTCAAGAACCAAAGAAAGTTTGCAGCGGGCCCTTATAAAACTGGATGACTTGGATCGCTCTCTAAATCAGATGGGTGTGGGAGACTTACAGCGTGCATACAACTTGACATGGCAAGACTGGATGAATTTACG